>JAISYN010000307.1 GCA_031269915.1 Synergistaceae bacterium | reverse complement strand
CGGCTTGAGGGGAAGCGTGTTAGATGGGAAGACCGCGACAAGGTGGAGTTTAAGAGGATGCTCGTTTCCGAGATATTGAGCTTCAGAAAGGCTGGCAAGACATTTAAGCAGATAGCCGACCTGTTCAACGAGGAAAACACGCCCACGCTGAGCGGGCGCGGGAAGTGGTCTGCGGCCTCGATCATGAGGCTTTTCTACGCGAAAAAGAAGTGAATTTGGAAATCATATTGAAGCGGGAGAGGAAACTGACCGACCCGAACCTCATCTCGGCGGCCGATTGTAAATTTGAGCCGTTCCCCCAGAGCCGGGGCGAAGGCGACAGCGGCCCTCTCATGCTCGCGACTGACGTAAACGCGCCGGGTGAGCGATATGTCGTAAAATCCCGTTACCCCGAGATTCCCGCCAACGAGTTTATGTATCATAAGATAGCGGCCGCGCTTGGGCTGCACACGCAAAAGGCGCGGCTGTTCAAGAATTTTCCCGGTTGTAAATACGCCGTGGCGATTATGTTTTGCCCTGCCGCCGAAGCGTATTCTCCAGCGCGGCGGCCTGACATCGATCCGACCGACTATTTCAAGTTTCTGGCTTTGTATGAAATTCTCAGCGAGGCGGATTCCAATGAAATCTACCTTGACGGGGACAATCGCGTGTTCAAGCTCGACAACTCGGCGGCGTTCAATCTTGACGGGCTGTTGATGATATTGCTTCTTAAAAAGACAAGAAGCCCGTGGATACGGAAAGCGATTGACGAGAAGATTGGGAAGTATCTGGAGGCCGCTGAAACGCAAAACTATTCCATCTTGCTTGAAATTCTGCGGGAACGCTGCGGCGAAACTGCGGTCAACGTCTGCGCGACGGAATTTAGGCGTTTCGCCGCCCTTGACCTGGCTTCGCTCGATGAAGCGTTCGCTTCCCTTGATAAAGTGTACCCAAAAACCGTCAGCGATTATCTGCGGCGTTTTCTAAGCGTCCGGCAGGCGGCTTGCGCAAAATTTTCGGAAGCGAACGCGGCTCACCCCGAACGCGCTTAACTATCAAAAAACGGGCTGAATCTCATTGCTTTTCACCTCCAGACACGCGCTCGCATGACGGGATGGCGGGCAATTCCCGTAAATCAAAGCCGGGCGCGCCCACAATCGCTGAAACCGCTTCCAATACCTTTCCGGCTGGATTATCACGCCAGACATGTCCCTGTATAGCATTGCCATAGGGCAGACGCCAATATCCTTGACGCGCCGGAGGCGGCGCTCGGCGTCCTCAAACGTATCGCCCTGATACCCCATGATCACATAGGCCCGCAGAGTGTTGTGGCTGAAATAGCCCGCTTCCTTAAACAGCTTCATCGCCTCGCGGAGATGATAGAATTTTTCGTCTGTATCGCACCCGAAAAAGATTTCCTTGGGCCGCAGTTTTTTAAGTAGCGCAACGTGCCATTCCTCTATACGGGCGGCTTCGAGGCCGCCCGTAAGAAATATCCTATGGCCTAATTTCTTCTGGCTTTCCAGCATTTGAAAGACATTACGGATATGGGGCTCAGAACATGCAAGTATGTTGTCATCCAATAGATTCCAACCTTGGCTGACAGGCAGCTCACGCAACGGGCCTTCGCGTTTTCGCGCATTACAGAACCAGCAAGTGCCATCGCAACCCCTGGAGGTGATGGTATATCCGGCCTTCAAAAACCGACCCGGAACAAATTCCTCCCCTCTCATCCCGGTAGCCGGCCCGCCTATTTTCGCAGGCGCGATCTTAGACCATGCCTCATACAGCCTTTCGGCTTCCTCAAGATCATACGAGAACGCGATGGAAATCGCGATTTCCGTTATATCTTCCGGCAGTTTCTCTGGCGGGAGGCCGACGAAAGCATATGTGTCGTCCGGCGTTGCCTTTGTCCTTCGCGGAAAGACCCTTGCCAACATATCCGCTCCCCCCTTATCTTCCCATCGAGGCGGTTCTGCCCTGTGCCTCGGCCTCTTTAGCGCCCACTGAGCCGTTCATCTCCCGGTCGTAAGTTATTTCGAGATAAGGCACGCCGGATTGGTTTATCACCCGCGAAAAATCTTTCAGGTAATTCAGGTTGTGGATGATCCCCCCTGCCCTCGTCAATCTTCTGCACCGCGTAGGCCGTGCCTATCTCCACTATCTCCCCCTCATACGCGCGCCCTTCCATCGCGTCCGTGATGATGGGCACGGCCCCGTCCTCCGCGAGCTTCCGCTTGGCCTCGGCGATAATTGCCTTCCGTTCCTCTGCGTAATCTGAAAGCGAAGTGATTTTGACGCCGCTCTCTTTTCCTGCTTCGTCGGATTGATTTGAACCGGCTTGTAGTATCACGTCGCGCTCGGCCTTCGGCAGATGCCCGTACAGCGCGAGTTCGGCAACCTGATAACCTTTTTCCCTCATTTGCCATATATCCTCGCCGCTGAAACCCTTCGAGGCGGGCGGGAGAGGAAAATCAGGCATGTCGAGTTCCCTGCTGACGACCGACATGGCGCAATCTCTGATGAAGTGGTATTCGTCGTTGGAAGCGCGGGGGTTCAAAGAAGGCTCGGCGAATTTCTCTCTCTGAAGGATCGAATTGACCGCCCCTTCAACCAGGAGGCTGTACGTAGCGTCGTCCTCTTGTTCCAGAGATGTGATGTCTACCCCGTGCAGGCCGAGGAATTGAGCGGCTTTTGGGTAGCGATATTCCGCGTAGTTTTCGAGGTTCATCTTCTCTCCGTAGATGTCGGCGCTCGTTACTTTACCTGCCGATAGCCCCACCCCGTCTTGAGCGCCGGCAAAATCCGGCGCGGCTTCCTTGACGAGAACGCCGTCGATATCAAGCATGGCCCCGCTCTCTATCTCCGCCCGAAGCGCGTCGTTTCTCCCCTGCTCCGTCAGTTCCTCCCCCACGCCGGCGACGGCTTCATCAGGATCGTCCTTTTCGCGGGAGAACAGGTCGGCCTCGTCGATCCCGCTTGCCTCCAGCTCGTTCCTGTAGTCGTATTCCTCGTCCTCGGATAAGGTAAGCTCGTCCTCGTCGTCCACGCCGCCGTGGTTGTCTATGTTTAGTTCGAGGTTGAGCTGCGCCAGCCGCGCGGATTTTTCGGCCAATTCGTC
>JAISYN010000258.1 GCA_031269915.1 Synergistaceae bacterium | reverse complement strand
ACCCATGTTTTTCCGGCATGATATTCGCACCTCGCCGGTGAAAACTTTTATCGTCGCGAACATAGCTTAGCACGTGTTCCCGCGAGAAACCAGCGGCGGTTTATTTTTTTCGCGGCCTTAATTTGATGATTGAGGTATTGCTCTGTCGCTTGACACTGAAGTCGTTCAATGTTAAGCTGTAAAAGTTTTCGTTTAATGAAAATTTATGATTATTGAAATAATGGCGTGGAGAAAAATATGTCTATAGGTTCTTCGATAAAAGAAACAAGGAAAAGTAAAAAACTGACGCTCGTCCGCCTTGCCGAATTGACCGGGATATCTCCCCCTCAACTATCGAAGATCGAGAATGATAAAAGCGCGTCAAATGTTGCGTCAATCAGGAAAATAGCTGACGCTTTGGACATTCCGCTCTCTGACCTTGTTATGTCGCAACGCGTTGTTCATATACAGCCGGTACGAGCGAACGGCGGATTCCTGATGAAAAGAGGGGCCTCTTCCATGTCCGGAGTTACGGAGCGATATCTTACCATCCAAAGAACAGCGAAAATGCAGCCCATGGTAATGGATTTTCCATCCGGAGAAGACAGCGGGGCTGAACTATCTCACGAAGGAGAGGAATTCTTTTTTGTTCTTGAGGGGAAACTCCGCTTCCTTTATGGCGATGTACCGTACGAGATGAATCGAGGTGATTTTATATACTATGATTGCGAAATCTCGCACAAGTGGGAAAACATTGGCGGAGAACCAGCATCTATTTTGGTATGCAATAATCCGCCCGTAATCTGAGCCAATGCGTCTAAAAGGGGGAAACTGAGGTGATCCTTCTCAAAAATTGCCGCAATATGGTCGCCAGTTCGGAATACGTCGATATTCTGATTGCCGGAGGGCAAATAGCGGCTATGGATAAAAATCTCGACATTGGAAACCTCCCGGCCGAGGTCTTTGATATAGGGGGGAAATTCGTATCTCCAGGGCTGGTGGACGGGCACGTCCATTTTATCGGCGCGGCATGGGACGAAGGCTTTTCTAGCAAAACTCCGGAGATTTTTCTTTCCGAATTTGTGCGGGGAGGCATTACGTCCGCAGTAGGAATATTGGCGTTCGGTTATGGCTGTGAAAGCCTCGGAGCCCTGAATTACAAAACGCAGACGCTCGAGCGAGAAGGATTGTCCGCGTATATGTATACTGGGAATTTCAGATGTCCTCAGGAAAACATGACCGGTAGCGCGCCGTCTGATATTGTGATGATCCCGCACGTAATCGGTTCAAAAATTTCAATGACGGATAAATTTTCGTCACATCCTTCCATGGATGAACTTGTGAGAATAGCAAGCGAGACTCATGTCGCCGGCGTTCAGTCCGGTAAAGCCGGTGTGCTTCATATTCATATAGCGGAATTCGGAGATGCCTATGAAATCCTGGAAAAAGTTAGGGAAAAGTCGGGCGTTCCTTTCGAGACGCTGGTTCCAACTCATTGCAATACCGACAGTTCCATGCTTGAGGGCGCGGCGCGCTACGCGCTCAAAGGAGGATGCGTCGATATCAGCGGTATCCTGGAGCCATCCAGGGGGTGTTCGAGATCTATAAAAGCTTCGATGGCGATCGCTGATCTCCTGGATTCAGGCGTATCGCCGGACCGTATTACGCTCAGCTCGGACGGGAACGTGGCTCTCCCTTACGTGGCCGAGAATGGGGAGAGAAACGGCCTCTACGTAGAAAGGGTGTCGTCTGTCTGGGAAAATACAAGAGACATGATCCGCGACGGAATGCCGCCGGATATCGCTATTTCATTCGCGAGCCGAAACCCGGCCGAACGCTTGAATCTTCATAAAAAAGGCGCGCTTCAAACGGGAATGGACGCCGATATTCTCGTTTTTGACGAACGCTGGAACATCGAGAAGGTATATATGAAGGGCGTGCACGCTATGGATAACGGCGAGCCGATAATTTCGAGCCCTTTTGAGCGGGATTTCCCAAGATCAAGAGGGGATTTGACAAGGAGATGACAGGTATGGATAACGCGAAACAGCAACGCCTCCCCAATTTATTTGACGCTCTGATTGTTCTACTTTTTACGACGGCGATAATTTATATGAGCGTCCGAGTGTGGAAAACCGACGTTCATATTCCCATTGCGATCGCCGCTGTGTTCGCGGCGATATATGGTTTTTTCATTCTGAGATGCCCATGGAGCGAAATAGCCGACGGGATAGTTGCCGGCATTAATACCGCCATGATGTCGCTTCTGATAATGTATACCATTGGGATCGTCGTTGGGGCGTGGATTTTGAGCGGCGTTGTTCCCAGTATGATTTATTACGGACTTTCCATAATTTCTCCGAAAATGTTCTTGCTGTGCAGTCTTATAATATGTTCGGTAGTATCCATAGCGACGGGAAGTTCATGGGGAACTAGCGGAACCGTAGGCATAGCTCTTATCGGAATATCCGCCGGTCTCGGCATCCCAACGCCTATTGCCGCAGGTATCATAATATCCGGAGCGTATTTCGGTGATAAAATGTCTCCTCTTTCGGATACCACTAATCTGGCGCCAGCTGTTTCAGGAAGCGACTTGTTCCAGCATATAAGGGGAATGATATGGACCACAGGCCCAACGTATTTGATAGTCGCAGCGGTCAGTATCGTCCTTGGTTTGCGGTATGGCGGAGGCTCTATGGACATGGCTAAGATTGAGGCGATAAAATCCGTAATGAAGAGTGAATTTTTTATTTCTCCGGTGGGACTCATTCCTCCCATACTCGTTATAGCGTTGGTAGCGTTAAAGATTCCGGCTCTTCCAGCGCTTGTGGCTGGCATCGCTGCGGGAGTAGCGATGTGTATTTTCAATGGAATGGGACTTGCTGAAATAATCAATGTCTTGCAATGGGGCTATGAACCAAAATTGATTGGAGAACTTGCCGGAGCGGGCGAAAACGCGGCGGCACTCACTGAACTTCTCGCTAGTAATGATCTCGGAGCTATTCCTGCCGACCTCGCTGCGGAAGTGGCAAAGATGCTGAGTGAACTTATGAAGCGCGGAGGTTTTCAAAATATGAATTGGACCGTCTCTTTGAGCGTAGTCGCTCTTGCGTACGGGGGAATTATGGAAAAGTGCCGTTTCCTGGAGGCCCTCCTCGCAGTGATGCTCAAAAAAGTTCGTACAGTCGGAGACCTCGTGTTCGTGACCTGTTTCTCGTCTCTTATTGGAAACGTTTTGCTTGCCGATCAGTATATGGCCATAGTCCTGCCCGGACGCATGTTCAGGATAGCCTACGAAGAAAAGAACCTGCATCCCAGAATGTTGTCGCGCTGCCTAGAGGATGTGGGAACGATCACATCGGTGCTGATTCCGTGGAATTCGTGCGGAGCTTTTCACGCCAATCTGTTCGGAATAAGCACGCTCGCGTACGCTCCTTACGCCATTCTGAACTGGCTTAACCCAATAGTAAGCGTGGTCATCACCTATATGGGCATTGGCATAGCGTGGAAAAATAAAGACGGGAGTGTCACTGTTTCTCGAACGCGTCCCGACAACGCGTAAAACGCGCGAATACTACGGTGAAATACACATGAACAATCAAAAATTGCGGGATAGTTCCATGTATTATCACACTGTGCTCGAACGCATTAAACCGCAGGCGTCTCCGGCGTTTGAAGACCCCGGAATGCAGGAAAGAGTCTGGGGGCGCAGGTGGGGCGTATTCAATGATGTTGGGTCTATTCGCTTGATTTTGATGCACCGGCCCGGTGACGAACTGCGTATCATGACCGAAGATAAATACGATCAGGAGATCGACGCTCTCATAGATGATGATGAGCAGTGGTATTTTCGTTCGGATAAAGGGCCGGATATCGCGGCGATGCAAGCTGAACACGACGCGCTGGCCGATATATTGAGAAGCTTTGGGGCGGAAGTCATGTATGTAGACGGCGGCGAGAGAGACCCCAATTCCATGTTCACGAGGGATATGGGACTTGTGATAAACGGCGGTATTATCATATCGCGTATGGGACCTGTAGGCCGTACATACGGAACAGGCAGAAGAGGCGAAGAAGCGTACATAACGAAAAAAGTCGCAGAGATTGGCATGCCCATTCTGCACACAATTCACGGAGAAGGTTTGATGGAAGGTGGGAGTTTCGGTTTTCTTAATGAAAAAACAGCCATGATATCCCTTAGCGCAAGAGGTAACAGGTGCGCCGTGGATCAGGTAAAGCACGTATTGGAAGTGCAGGGCGTCGACTTGATAGAGGTTCCTCTTGTAGGCTATAGCATGCACATTGACGGAGCGATCGTTATGGTGGACCACGGCAAGGCTCTTTTAAACGTGGAACGTCTGCCATACTGGTTCTTGGACAAATTAAAAAACCTTGGAATCGAGGCGATATACGGCGATTACAGGGATATATCGCTTGCCGTGAACTGCATAGCCGTTAAACCCGGACATATAGTGATGGACGAACTGGCTCCGAGAACCGCTGAAATTCTCTCCGCCAGGGGCATTGAGATCACTACCGCTCAATACGCGGAGTGCAGAAAACACGGCGGCGGCATCCATTGTTCGACATTGCCGCTCATACGAGAAAGAAACTGATAAAAACAGAAGATAATTTTCATATTTTGAGATAGGGAGGTGTTATCAATGAACGGGACCGCAGGCAACTCAGGTTTTCCCGGACTCAATATCAACGGAGAACGATGGTTTCCAAGCATGAGAAACTTCGAAGAATCCATAGCTGATTATTGGGGTGATTGGTACTGTGATTCGGAGTGTGGCAAATTAAGAGCGGTTTTGATGCACAGACCGGGACCGGAGATGGACGCGACAACAGACCCGTCGGCAATGCGTTTTAAGGGCAGAATAGACGGCGACGCTGCGCGGCGCGAACACGACAAGGTCGCGGAAATTTACAAGTCTCACGGCGTCGATGTACATTATATCGACGGTTATCGCTTGGACAGGCCAAATGCCCTTTTCACGCGGGATCAGATTTTAAATACGCCGGAGGGGGCTATAGTATGCCGGCCTGCCATGGAAGCGAGACGAGGAGAAGAACGCTTTGCGGCGGAAGCGTTGGCGAAGCTCGGTGTCCCAGTGATTGCCACAATTCATGGAGAAGGTATTTTTGAAGGCGCCTGCGCTATGTGGCTGGATCGCCGCAGCATCATAATCGGAAGCGGATGCCGGGCTAATCGGGAGGGTATCGAGCAAGTCGAGTGGGTACTCAAAGGCGTGGGAGTAGAAAATATTATACATTTTCAAATACCATACGGACATGCTCACCTTGACGGACTTATGAATATCCCGGACAGGAAAAAAATAATCGTTTTCCCGTGGCAGGTATCTTACGACCTTTGCAGAAATCTCATGGATATGGGGTTCAGGATAATTGAGAATCCGGTTGTAAAAGAGGTGAAAGAAACATTTTCCATAAACTTCGTCGCTTTGGAACCAGGGAAGATAGTCATGCCGTCCGGCAATCCGGAGACCAGAAAGATTCTGGAAAACGAAGGAATAGAGTGCATGGAAGCCGAGATCCCGGAAATAATCAAGGGATGGGGTGCGATGCATTGTATGACGGCTTTCTTGAAGCGCGATCCGCTCTGACACAATATACATATGGGGAACATCTCGCAGGGATTTTAGGAATTTAGGGATTTATAGCGTATTATTATGTACATTACACGAAATACATATCTTTGTCTGCTATAAGAAAAAAATTTCAATCATCCTGTGGGGGGAAGAAAATTGTCTCAAGAAACCGTATTTGTCAACACATTTACAAATGGAGTCATAGGACCGAGCAATGAAATGCTTGGGCCGGTGAAAGATGGCGGCTATATTGTGGCCAACACCGCTCCGGGCTGTTGGGGTCCGATGCTCACGCCTTCCATAGAGGGAGGCCATGAGGTTACTCAGCCGGTGGCGGTCGAAGGGGCGGAGCCAGGCGACGCCATCGCGATACGTATTGTATCTGTCAAGGTGACGTCGCAGGGCACATCCAGCGGAAACGAGTGTATGCGCGGCGAGCAGAATCTCAGCGACGCGATAGTCGACGCGCGATGCCCCAGTTGCGGTGCTCAGTATCCCAAAACTCACGTCGAAGGTTTTGGCCCGGACGCGATTCGCTGCGATGTCTGCGGTAAAAACGTGTCGTCGTTCGCCTTTACCAGCGGATATACCGTGGCTTTTGATGATGACAGGCGCGTAGGGGTGACTTTGGACAAAGCCGCCGTCGAAAAAGCGGCGTCCAATCCTTACGATTTTATGCGAATACCGGACAACTCGGCGCAGAATCCGGTGGTCGCTCTCGCGCCAAGCGACCTGCCCGGCATTGCCGTCCTCACTCGCCCATTTATGGGGCAATTGGGCACAATTCCGGGTATAGACATGCCCGATTCCCACAATGCGGGTGATTTTGGAAGTTTTTTGGTCGGTGCGCCTCATAAATTCGGCATCAAAAAAGAAGACTTGAAGCACGCGACCGATGGACACATGGACATCAACAGAGTCAGGGCCGGAGCCATCCTTATCGCGCCAGTCAAAGTGGCTGGCGGCGGTATTTACGCCGGTGACATGCACGCTATGCAGGGCGACGGCGAAATAGCGATGCACACATGCGACGTATCAGGCGTGGTGACGCTTCAGGTACATGTGCTAAAGGGGCTCAATCTGGAAGGCCCCGTGATTTTGCCGGTGGAGGAAGATCTGCCGCATCTGGCGCGTTTCCTTTCGCGGCCGGAAAAAAATACCGTGGACAGACTAGCTTCACGATGGGGGGTGGCACTTGAGGAGAACGCTCCCATCAGCTTTGTTGGGACTGGCGAAAATCTGAACGAAGCCGTTATGTGCGCCTTGCAGAGAGCGGCAAACCTGCTGAATATGACCGTGCCCCAGGTGATGAACAGAACCACGATTGCCGGCGGGTTGGAAATTGGCCGCGCGCCGGGTTCCGTGACCGCTACGTTTAAAGCTCCCGTCGCAAAACTTAGGGAACTTGGTCTGTATAATCTCATAGCGCAGCAATATTCACTGTAAAAGTTTTGTCAAGAAATAATCGGCGGCCGGCTGAAGCTTATGCCGGCTACTTAAGTTGAAATAAGGGAAGAGGAAGCATGAAATCCATTTGAGAGATAGAGCTGTATAACAGGTCACGATCCAGGAAGCTACAACTACAACGAAGATAATTGCAGCTTGACAACAGAATAACGCGAAGGTTCAGTTCTAGCAGTCTGTCGGTGGGCGGACAAAGTAAACCGTAATTCCCGGCGATTTTTCTAACCTATAAATCAATGTTGTTTATAACTCTGTTTAGGCAATGTAATTTTTTATAGGTTAGAATATTTTTTCTAACCTATAGTAAGGAAACACTCCT
>JAISYN010000217.1 GCA_031269915.1 Synergistaceae bacterium | reverse complement strand
AGCAGCAGATGCTCGCCATCTCCCGCGCCCTGATGAGCCGCCCTTCGATTTTGCTGCTGGACGAACCGTCCCTGGGGCTCGCTCCGATTATAGTGACGAGCCTTTTCGAGACCATTGTAAAAATCCGCTCCGAAGGCGTAACGGTGTTGATGGTCGAACAAAACGCATACAGAGCGCTCGAAATAAGCGACAGAGGTTACATTATGCAAGCAGGCCAGATCATAAAAACCGGCCTCAGTTCCGAACTGATCGAAGATCCCGCGGTGAAAGCCGCGTATCTGGGCGAATAAAACAGCTCGCTTACAACTGGGCCAGATCTGCCAGGCTGAATATCGGCAACAGAACCGCGAGCACTACAAAACCGACTATAGCTCCGAGAACAATTATAATTAACGGTTCGGCAAGCGTGGCCCACTTCTGCATAGAGTCCTGCGCGAAATTCCACGCGTTGCCGGCTATTCTGTCGAGACACCCGGGCAGATTGCCTCCGGCTTCGCCTATACGCACTATCGCGATTACGTCCTCCGAGTACGAGCCCTGGCGTTCGAGGCTCTGCGAGAAGCGATAGCCCTTTCTGACTTCCTCGGCCAGAAAACGCATTCTCCCCTTCTGAGGGTCCATGCTCTCGGACAGCTCTATCGCCTGCACAAGGGGAATGCCCGCCTTTATCAGCGTCGAGAGATGAGAGAACACGAGCGATACTGTCAGAAGATTCCTCGTCTCGCGAAAGAACGGCATATTTATCCTTTTTCCGCTCCTCCTGAAATGATAATAAACGGCGACGGCCGTCAAGAGCGCGGGAATCCACAAAAATTTGACGGCGCCCGATAAGGCGAGCAGCGTTCTGGTAGCCAGAGGAAGCGTCTGCCCAGCTTTTACGACTATGTCGGTCATCTGGGGAACTACGTACGTTACCAGAAAAAACACTACCACAGAACCTACTATCATCATCAAGACAGGATAAGTGAGCGCGTTTTGAATTTTCCTCCTGACGGATATATCGCCGCTCAGGAGCGCCGCCGCCCTGTCCAAAACCTCCGGCAGAGACGACGAACGTTCGCCCGCCTCCACCATTCCTACCAGAGACTCGCGAAACACGCCCGCTGTGCTCATCGACTGCGCGAGAGCCCTGCCCGACTCGACCGAATCACGAAGTGACGCGCAGACTGAATTCAGCCATTTATCGCGGGTTTGTTTGCTCAGTATCCCCAATATTTCGGTCAAGGACAGACCGCTCTGGAGAAACGCCGACAACATCGTGCAGAAAAGCTGTTGATTGTAGAGACTCAGTTTTTTGGCGCGCGCGCGTGATGAGGTTTCTTTATGGCCGGTTTCTATGGATATGGGGACATAACCCTCTAACGCGAGGGCCCTCAGCAGATCGTCCTCGCCCGCGGCGTCGCGCTCGACCGTATGACGGATACCTTTAGCGTCGTAGGCCGTCACCTTGAAAAAAGGCATCTACTCCTCACCCACGACCCTTATCATCTCCTCCGGGGCGGTATCCCCGGAGGAAACTCGTTCTATTCCAATCTCCAGCAACGTTCTCATTCCGTTTTTTCTGGCGAGAGTCTTCAAGGACGGCAGAGACGCTCCGGAGGAGATGGCTTCGGAAATTTCCGGCGTCACGTCGAACTGCTCGTACAGTCCAAACCTGCCCAAATATCCCGTATTGGCGCAATGCTCGCAGCCTTCGCCGCGAAAGATCTCTTTCAGGCCGTATTTTTTATTCATCTCTTTGGAAGCTGGAAACGATCTTTTGCACCGGGGACAGATACGGCGGACAAGGCGCTGCGCGACGACTCCAAGAAGCGAATTAGCCACCAGATAGGGCTCTATCCCCATATCCGCGAGGCGCGTCACGGCGCTTACGGAATCGTTCGTATGCAGCGTCGACAGGACGAGATGACCTGTGAGCGACGACTGTATTCCGATATGAGCGGTGTCGAAATCCCTCATCTCTCCTATCATTATGATGTCGGGATCCTGACGCAGTATGGAGCGCAGCGCGCTCGAAAACGTCACGCCCGCCTTTTCGTTCACCTGAACCTGCCCTATGCCGGGCACATCGTACTCTATGGGGTCCTCGACGGTTATGATATTCACCTCGGGGCGCGTCAGCGCCTGAAGAATCGCGTAGAGGGTCGTGCTTTTGCCCGAACCGGTCGGCCCTGTGAGAAGTATCATGCCGTGCGGAGCGCGTACCAGGCGCACGAGCCTGCCGTATTCCTCGGCGGCCATGCCCAGCCCTTCGAGAGAGAGCAGGCCGCGGGCCTTGTCGAGCAGCCTCATCACTATGCGCTCTCCGTGGCGGGTCGGCAGGGAGCTGACCCTTATGTCGACCGCCCGTTCGCCGAGGGTTATGCCTATGCGTCCGTCCTGAGGCAGGAAACGTTCCGCTATGTCCATGTGCCCCATTACTTTGATCCTGCTGGTGACCGGCGACTGATGCCCTTTCGTCAGCTCGTAGCGGTCTTTCAGGACTCCGTCGATCCTGTATCTGACGAGCAGCTTGTCCTCGAACGGTTCGAGGTGGATGTCCGTGGCGCGCTCCTTTATGGCTTCGAGCAACACTCCGTTTACGAGCTTTATGACCGGAGCGTCCACAGTGTCGCTCAGCACTTCCTGACGGGCCAGCTCGGACAGGTCGTCCACGGATTCTATCGCGTTCAGCGTATCTTGCGCCACGCCGCTTTTAAGGTCGTACAGCGCGCGAATGAGCGAGGCAATCTGATGCTGCGGCAATATTTCAAGCCTCGCGACACACCCGGCGCTCATTGCGAGTATCTGCGCGTCTATAATGGACGCCATTCCGGACGCCGCTACCGCCAATACTCCGTCCTGAGAGCCTATCGGCACTATGCCTTTTTCCCGAAGCGCGTCTATACTGACTCCTCTGGGTATGAGACCGAGAACCGCCTCCGGCGGAGGCAGTTTAGTCACGCCGGCGGAACCGTCCATGCGTCCCCGCTCTACCGTCCGGCGTTGTCGGCGCTGACCGCGTCCATCAGGATTTCCTTCCGCAGGCGCATTATATCGTGGGAGACGCTCTCTTTTGACGTCGATTTCGTGAACTCGTCGTAATATCTCATGATGGTCTCGCGTTCTCCGGGGCTCAGCCCGTCGCCGCCCGTAGTGACCTCAATGGTGGCTTCAGTGGCCTGCGAGGGAGTCTCTATTATGCGCGGGGTGAGAAAGACCATGAGGTCTACCTTCTCGCGCTGGCGCTCGTTCGACGTGAAAATGTTCCCGATGATGGGGATATACGATATCCCCGGAACGCGATTTTTGAGCGTGCGCTCGACTTCACGTATCAGGCCGCCGAGTATTATGGTCTCGTTGTTAGCCACCATGACGTTCGTTTTTATGAGACGTTTGGAGGTCACGGGAGTGGTCACGCCGGGCGTGCTCAGGACGTCCTCTATCGTCTGCTCTATGTCCAGGGCTACCAGGTTGCCGCTCCTTATATGAGGGGTGACCTTCAGGATGAGGCCGGTATCTTTGTATTCGTAACTGTTCTGCATCGCGGCAGGATTCGTGACGTCCGAGAGAGAACCCTTGAGCTGAGGGATCACCTGCCCGACCTGAAGAGCGCTCGCCATGTTGTCGGTGCACATGAGGCGCGGCATCGAAAGTACATTGATGGCGTTGTACTGGTTGAGCATCTTTATATACGCGTAAATGAGCCCCATTCCCTGTATATTGGTCGTAGTGACGGCGTTACCGTGCGAGTCGTAGTGTACCTCCTCGGTGCGCGTCATTTCAGTGAACCACTCCATAAATTGAGCGGGCAGCCCGCCGGAGCCCAACTGCGCGCTGCCCCCTACGAGCAGGTTATTGCTCGCGTCCCCGCCCCACGCCGACCAGTCGATGCCGGCGCTGTTGAGCTTGGTAAGATTTATCTCGGCTATCAGACCGCGCAGCAATACCTGTTTGGGCTGGATATCAAGTTCCTCTATTATACCCTTTATTGCCGCATACTGCTCCTGAGTCGCCGTCAGGACGAGGCTGTTCGTCGGCACGTCGGGAACCACGCTAGCGGCCATCGGCTGCGCCGCCTGCCCGCCCTGCTGCTGCGCCCCGCCTCCGCGAGGCAACTGCAGACGCGCCGCAGCGGCCAGGATTTGCCCCAACTGTTCGGCGACGGAAGACGCGTCCGCATTCTGAAGCCTATATACGTGAAAATTGGACGACGTGGCCGGAACATCGAGTTCGCTAAGCAATTTTTCGGCCTCTTCCAGTGAATTTTTAGTTCCTACCAGAATTACCTTTCCACTGCGCTCGTCGCCTATCGCTATCAAGGAGGCGAGTCTGGACGTGGCCTCTTTAGCGAGAGCGTTGAGATGTCCCTCTATGACCCTCGCGGAGGCGTTATCCAACTGAACGACTTTTACGGCGCGGATACTGTCGGGAACGTCGAGCGCTTTTATTATGCCGACGGCGCGTTTGAGCAGAACCGCGCGGCCGGTCAGAAGCACCGATGAACCGCCGGAAATCGGAACCATGTTCACTCCGGGCACGCCAAGTTTGATCGGGTCTATCACATATCCGGCCTTTACGTATTGCAGCGGCGTTATCTGAACGACAAGCTGCTCTCCCGGCTCGAAGGACGCCCGCCCTGTTACCACCTCGTTGTTCGTCGACGGTCCCGCGTTGCCGGGAACCACCTTAGAGTAACTTCCCATGTTCTGCAATGAAAGCCCGTTCATTTCCAGGGCGGACAGCATCACGAGGCGCGATTCGGAGACTGATATCGGTTTGGGGGAGACCACGGAAACGCTTCCTCCCACGCCGGGACTGACGATGATATTTTCGCCGAGCAGCTCCGACATGAAACGGATGAACTGGATGACGTCGAGATCACGGAAATTGAACTGCACACTTCCCGAAGATCTCATGGAACGGGCGGCCGTCACCAGATCACGCTCGGCTTGTTCGGTATCCGCCTGATTCGGGGTTTCGGCCGAGAAAGCGGCCTCCTCCCCCATTGCCGCGTATATTAAAAACAGCAAAATAAACAGATACAACAACCTTCGAGTCATATATTCCACTCTCCCGCGGAGACGAATAATTTCAAAAAAACGAACGCTCGTTCAATATATACCCACCGATCACATTTTATCACCTGATGAAACATTTTCCGCGGCCAGCGGCAGAAAAAAGACGACGGATTTTTCGTTTTTTGTGACTTCAATCTCCCGCCATCTTTTGGTCTCATACTTTGAGGACCCGGAAGAATCCGCCGCGCTGTTTCCAAATCCGAGAGATTCTATATCTATATTCTCATCGGAGAACAGGGGAGACGTCTTTTCGTATACACGCCAGCTTACGTCCCCGCTTGCGCCGAATATATCGAGCGGGTCAAGCGCGGCGCGTATTTGAAGCGCGGACGCGTCGCGCAGCATCGTCTCCTTCTCCCGAACCTGCGCCAATCCCCTTTGAGATAGCGCCACCAGCTTTAATGAAGCCGTTACGACGAGCCCCAGTATCAATACCGCCAAAAGTGTCTCTATCATTGTAAAGCCTTTCGATCTATTTGACCGCATAACCCAGCGTCACAGGCTCTCCTTCCCGTTCAATCTGGAAATCAAGCCTCGTTCCGGACAGCATGGAGCTGATAACGTTGGACACATTGCCGACATCGTTTATACCGATGCCGTTGACGTTGGTTATCACATCGTTCGGCTTCATGCCGAGCTTCAAAAAGAGGCTGTCTGATCTCATTCCCTCTATCATCATTCCGTTGTCTGTCGGCACAAGCCGCATCTTTCCCACTTCCGACAACGGGTTTACCAACAGTTCGTTCAATAATTCCCTCGAAATGGTCCCGTCCTCGCCGTTCGCCTCGGCCGCGATCACGCCGGAATCTTCGGCCGCCGCCGCGGGCGGCTTGGGTTGAGGAGCGGATACCGGCTCCCTGCGCGTTCGCCGCGGCGGCGGAACATTCGCGACGCGACTGCCGGACGGCGACCAATATGTTAGATACATAGTAAATTTTCCGGCGCCGCGCGTAAAGACAGCGTATTCCGGGGTAATTTCCTCCAGTGTGTAGCCCTCGCGCTCGTGCCCCTTGAGCATGAGGAATATCCCGTTTTTGAATTCAATCCACGCGCCCACCGACGGCAGCGTGCCGATAAGCCTGAAGTCCCTTATATTCGCGGACGGAGCGGGCACGGCCACGGGGTTTTGCGCAGCCGGATTCGAATCCGGGACTCCGAACGCGGCGAAATTCATCTTCAGGGTGGCGTCGTTCCGGCTCCGCGCGTGGAAAACTCCCGGCTGCCTCTCGGATACGATATCAGCCGCCTCCATTTGCAGCTTCATCGTCCGTCCGAAGACAAACGCCCTCGCCGCGAAGCACGTTAAAAACGAGGCGCAAAGCGCCGCCGCCGCCAATAACGACAATCTCGCCGCGAGCGAGGCCAATTTTTTCCTACCTGATTCCGCCCGCATTTTCCCTTATCCTCCACTTTCCAGGAGATACCGATTCGACGAAACGGTTCATCGCCGGGGAACCCAGGATCGCGCCCATTTCAGGCGGAACGCCGATATACATGGTACTTTCCGTGATACTCCCCTCCTCGGCGTTCAAAACCATATCGCCGGTTATATTTACATCGCCCTTGATATCAGCGTCCGAAACGGCAATAATTCCTTTTCCGGCCGAGATATCCATTTGCCCCCTCTCCAGGGCAAAACCGCCGTTCGGGATATATCTCACCGCCGATCCCCCGAACGCGGCATGGAACGAAGCGCTTCGGGAGAGCGCGCTCGCCGCTGGTTCCAGCTTCACGACAACATCGGAGAACGTCGCTTTCGCCATCGGCCCTTCGACGTCCAGTTCGCCGAATCGGTATGAAGGCGGGAAAAACCCGTCCCGTTCCACGCCGTCATACGTGACGTAATATCCTCTGCGAGCCGCTTCCAGCCTGACGGCGTGGAACGCCAGATTCACTCCCTCGTCCCATGGAGCGAATATACACAAACCGGCCGAAAACACCGAGACGGAAAACATCGCGTATAAAAAATACTTCAAAAACCTCATCTGGATGGCTCGACCATGATAGTCACGCTCAAAACGCGCCCGCCTTCACTTGGAAGCGCTCTTATTTCAGCCGTTCTGACGACAAGTCCCCTCTTTTCCGCCGCGTCTATGAGATCACGCAGTTCACCGCCGTAGAGGCGATCTATCTGAATGAGGGCTCCGGACGCGTTCGACTGAAGCTGCCGCAGCCTGTCTCTCAGCCCGAGAGCGTCGACTAACTGAGACAGGACGCCCAGAGGATCCCCTGCCACCGCCGCCGGACCGCCGGTTCGAGGAAGGGCCTTGAACCGCGCCGCGTAATCCATTACTCTGCCGGAAGAAACTATATCAGCCCGAAGTTTCTCCCCCAAAGACACTGTTTTCCAGACAAGCGCAAAACATACGATCCACACCGCCGCCGCCAGGAGACAGATTATAAACGGACGCCGAAATCCTCTGTCCAGAAAAATTTCCCTGATAGTCATATTTTTACGTCTTTTTTCAATATATTCATGTTGAAACGCATGTTTCCGCCAGGTATCGCCTGAATACTGTCGGTCCTCGGGGTATACCCTATTTCCTCCAGGGCGTCTCGAAACTTCTGTATGGCTTCATTGTTTACAGCCGTACCCATGATGTCGGCGCCGTCGGAACCATACCTCAATGTTTCTATGGTTATATCCCCACTGGCGCCTGATTTCCCGTACAGAGACGATATATCCGTCAAAAGCGGGGAGAGAGTGTCGGAGGCTCCCCCGTTCTCCGCCGCGCGCAATTTGGAAAGAGCGGATGCGACCGGCTGCATGGAACGTTCTCCAAACGCCGCTTCGTATACGGCAGACGGATTGTCGCCATACTCGGAGAGAACCGCCGACTGCCCGGCGTATATCCCGCAGAGGGCTATCAGAACCGTCACGCCAAAAACGATAACCGCGCGCGCCGATTTCGCTATGACGCCGTACATTCTCTCTTTCTCCTCCTGCATGTTCGTTCCCCTGCCGGAGAGGTCCAACCGCCCGTATGCGGGACAGCTCGCCACGGTACGCATCCCGCATTCCTGAATGTCGCTGAAACTCACATCGTTGGAATCGACCAACAGGGTTTTCGAAACGGTTCCCCCGGCATGTTTTATGAATTCCAGAGCAGCCGTTTCCTCAGCTTCCGGCGTGGTTCCCTCCAGTGAAACCGTACGATAAAGAACCGGCGTCCAATTTTTTAACCATACGCTCGTGACGCGCCCGCCGCCAGACCATACTATCAACCCGTCGGGGCCCGCTTCGCCCGCGAAGACCAGAGGCGTCGGCCAGATGAGGCACTGTCCCGATACCTCGGCAATCTCTTTTTCGGCCGCCGCCGCATCGCTTTCGTGAAGCAGGAACAGCGTGCCAGACGACGATTTTTTCCCGATCTGAGTGAAAAACGGAATGAAAACCACATCCTCGGCGCCTTCGCCAAGAAGCGGCCTGAATCGGATCTTGAGCGCGTCTCTCGCCTTGGAAATACCGTAAAATGGAAGGGTAAATTCGTGAGCCGCCAGATTGCTGAAAGGATATAACATGACTACGTCATGCCCCGACAGTTTCCCCGTTACCGATCCCGAAACCATAAACCTGTACGATCCGGTTTTCTCCTTCATCGTCAGTGACTATTCCCTCCAGTTGATGATTTCACAACCGTTTCCCCCGCGCTTCACAATCGCCTCGAAATTCCGCGCGACCGTCCTATGTTCTATTGTTAGACGAACCAAAAAAAAATCACTTTTATAGTTTAACACGTTTTTTAACCGCGTTATAGCGGTGCTTGAAAATCCGGCCACGCTTCCGAGGTCTTCCGCGTTTTTTATCTCGTTATTCAGCCTGAATACCGCGACAGCCTCCGCGACATCCGAGCCGATTCCGGGATCGAGCGCGGCTATTACAGGCGCCGGAGCCATATTGATATTGATTCCGGAACCCCCATAGACGGTGAAAAATCCGTCCATAGCCACGTCGGAACTGACACCCGAATAGAGCGTCCCCCGAGTCATCTCCGGCAGCCACAGCAACTCGCTCAGGTCGCTCACCGGTCTGTTGGCAAATATCTCGTCCTCTCTGCTTCCGGAGCGCGCGTCGTGATCGGCGTCCATAAAATCAAGTATCACCGACGCGTTTTTAACGCCGAGCGCCCCCAAAATCTGGTTCCACGGATACGCGTATTCGTTTTTCATAGTGACGCCGTCCGGAAGAAACAATCCATTTATCGGGATCTTGTCGTCCAGGGGCGTTATCGTCACGGAGACGAGAAATTCACCGTAATCCATCCCCAGCGGTTCCCCGGAGTAAAGCCGTTCGTGCCTGGAGTCGCTATCCCCGCCGTCGGACGCTATCCATCCAGAAACCTCGCGGCAGGCTATGACAGCGAGCCCCCTCGACACCGACGCGAACTCCTCGGCCGACGCCCGCCGCATCTCCTGTCTCGCGAACCACGCGTACGATACGGCGGCGCTCAAAAAGAGCGCGGATATGAGGAGCACCGTCACGAGTATGAATCCCCTCCTAAAAGCCCGGCAGCAATTCCTCATACGACACGTCCCACGAATCGTACATGAGCGTGACACTCAGAGCTTTCGGCCTCGCTCCGCTAAAATTTCTCTCCCAAGAGACGCCGTTCAAAGCGGCGAAAACCGCGGATTTGACGCCCGGCAGCACGAGGCTCGCGTCATCAGGGTCAAGTTCGGAGAGATTCACCGAATTTGGCTGAATGTCGCCGGAGATCGTCCATCTGTACAGCCCCCGCGCATAATCGCTCCTTATGACGGAGTCTGCGGGCACACCCCATACCACGCTGCCGAGCGGACGTACGGTATGGGCGCCCGCGGCCGTCCACACGACGAGAAAATCATTTTCGCCCCTCGCTGCGTCGTCCGCTTCCGCTATTCGCACCGGAACATCGGAGTGGATATTCGACGCCTCTCGCACATCCGTCAATATTCTGTTCACCGCGGAACGTTCTTTGTTATTTATAGAAAAGTCCTCACGAGCGGACGAGATCATTCTCGATACATACATGAGCGGAGCTATTCCCGCCATCGTTATTATCGCCGCGATGGCCGCGGCTATCATGATTTCCGCCAGAGTGAACCCAGCGCGCCGCACAGGGCTTACCTCAGACGCACGCTTTCCTGGGGCATATACGGGGCCAATTCTTCCACAAGCTCGGCGCTGTCCAGACTCATCGCGTAGTCGAACAATTTATAAAGCCGCTCGGAATTTGGCCTCGCTTTGAAAACCTCATAAAATTGAGCCACTCCGCTCAGGTATGAATCCGGATTTTTCATCTGCAAACCTTTTATGATATCCAATTCGGCTTTCATTTCTCTTGCCTCTTCCCTTGACATGAGATACCATTCGGCGCGATCCAGAAGTTCTAGTTTCGCCTCGGGCGGGGTCGTAATCAGCGCGCCGAGCATCAGTTTATCTCCTCTCATCCCCCCGCCCAAAAATATCAGCCCGCAAATGGCCACAAAGGAAAATAAAGCGCCAAAAGCCCTGTAAACCATCTTATTTTCCTGCGCCATCCATTTTCCCACATCCGGCAATATCGACCTGTTAGCGAGCGCAAAAGCGAGCGACATCCACACGGCATTTTCAATTCTGTGAAACGGCCTGCTGAAAAGAGCGTCGAAGAACAGCATAAAAATCATGGCGCAACCCCATACAGCCTCGGGGGGCGCTTCTTTCCTTTTTATGACGATCTCATAGAGGAACCTATGCAACCACCATAGAGCCATCAGGCCGAGAATCACGGCGCCTATTATTCCGGTCTCGCAAAGCCATTGCAAATACTCGCTGTGAGCCCAGTAAGTAAACTGCCATTTATAATTCGGATTGCCCGCGAGGGCAGGATATTTTTCGAACATATCCCTCTGTCCTTCGAGAAAATGCCATTTATAGTGACCAAGCCCAACCCCGGCAATCGGGTTTTTCAGGAATATCTCGTTGCTCACTCGCCAGATGGCGATCCTGTCTCCGAAAGTTCCGGGGTTTTTTACCATGTCCAGCATCTTCTGAACCAGAGTACCGCCTCTGTTTGTCGAATCAAAGGGATTAATGGCGAGAATAACTCCCAGAAACAGAACGGCTATCAGAAACATGTACAAAAGATGGGCAGTAGCTTTTACATTGCGGCTCCTTAAAAAACAGACGAACATGACAGCGCATGACAGGACCAGCCCCAGAATCGCGCCCCTGGACGTCGTACGCCACAACCCCACCGTGTTTACCAGAAACACGACAATATTTGCCGGCAGCAAAAAGCGCGAGGATTTTTTCGCTCTCCATTCACAAATATAATGAACGTGCAAAAACAGCCCGTTCAGAACAGCCATCGCAACCCACAGTCCCATCATCTCCTGCTGGCCCGTATTACCGATGTAATTCCCGGGGACGTTCATGATGAACGGCATCCCCGTCGTTATATTTCGGATCATCAATTCCGCAAAGACGACGTTGACAGCGGCGTTTATGCTGCTTCCCCACAGCAGCGCCCTTAAAAAACCCCCGCCGGGACGCAAATTGTACGCGAGTATATAGACCGCGAACAGAGTCGCGAAAAAAAACCATTCCTTCGCGAATGTGGATGACGACGACAGGTGTATGAAAACAGGCTGAGATATAATGAGAAAGACGAGAAAAAACCACATGAAAGCGAACGGGTCTATCGTAAAACCCGTTTTTTCAAAACCGAAACGAAACAGGTTAATGCCCGCAACGACGCTTATGACCCCGATAGGCGCCATAGCGACGAACCACTTCATTATGTGGAGCGTGTCGAACCAACGTTCGCCTGAAAAAACTAAATTAGGCGCCGTAAATGTTATAAAAAAAGCCCCATAGTACAACCATACAGGGACCAGAGTTTTTTTCATAATAATCTCACTCGGCGTTTTCATCCTCATTCGAGTCCATCTTCATAAGATCCACCGTTATCTCGATGACAAGGGAACTCTGGTTCATCTGCTTAACCTTCCACTGTGCGGCTGTCCCGCGCGCGCGATGTCTGTTTACCAGCTCGGCGATGTCGCCCAGCAACTCCCCTTTCGGGCCCTCTCCGGAAGCTCTGCCTCCCTTGGGGTGCGGCGTTGGGGGTTTGCTATTCCAATTCTCCGCGAGAGACTCAATAGTTCTTGTACTCAAATCCTCATCTACCGCTTTTTGCGCAAGAACTTTCTGTTCTTCCGCCGGCAGCGACAAAAGCGCCCTCGCCTGCCGTTCGCCAAGTTTTCCCTGGAGAACCATCTCCTGGACCGCCGGATCGAGACGCAGCAGTCTGAGTTTGTTCGCTATGGACGCCTGAGAACGGCCCATCCTCCGCGATAATTCCGTCTGTTTCCATCCTGTCTTGTCAAGTATGTCCTGAAGGGACATCGCTTCTTCTATCGACGACAGGTTTTTCCTCTGGATATTCTCCACCAGCGCTATTATCTGCTGGTTAAGAGGCTCGATCTCCACCACGATAGCGGGTATATGAGCGATCCCCGCCCTCTCGGCCGCTCTGAGGCGGCGTTCCCCGGCTATCAGTTCGTAGCCGTCGTCCGCTCTTTTCACCAAAATCGGCTGCAAGACGCCGAATTCCTTTATAGATTCAGACAGCTCCACTATCTCATGTTCCCCAAGTTCTTTTCTGGGTTGAAAAGGATTGGGCTTTATGGACGAGACAGCTATCTCGAACAAGCGTCCCGCAGTCCCCTCGGTCTCTTTCTCCTGGTTTATATCCGGCGCCTCAGTCTTTTTTGTAACTCGCCCCGCGAAATTTCCAGAGGGTTGTGCCGGCGGAACGTTATCATCCGCTTCAGAAACCGGTTTTTCCGCAACATGCGGTTTCTCCGCTTCTTTTTTAGCGATACGGGCGGCTAGAGCGTCCGGATTTTCTATGGCTTCCTCAAGCCGTGCGTTTATCTGGCGTTTTCTCTCCTCGGCGTCAGAGGTGTTTTTTTCTTTTTGATTCTCGGCGGACGGATTTTTCAAAAAATTGAGAATATCCCACATCTTGTCTGCCACGATAACGCCTCCTCAATGAAAAGATAAACCGCATACGTATGCGGAATTTTGATTCAGTCGCTTCATAGAAATATAACATAAAAACGGATTAATCACATCTTGAATCTCGCCGCGCTCTCAAACTTCGAAAATTCGCGGTAAAAAACCAAATCGACCTTACCGGTCGGCCCGTTTCTGTGTTTTTGTATCGAAAGTTCCGCGGTGTTGTCCGATGAGTCGATATCCTGATACGACCTCCTGTCAAGGAAAGCCACTATATCCGCGTCTTGTTCTATCGCTCCGCTGTCCCTCAGGTTTGCGAGAGACGCCCTGACGGACCGTTTCCCCGGTTCGCGTTCTTCCGCTTTGCGGTTGAGTTGAGACAGGGCTATCACTGGAATTTCGAATTCGCGCGCCACCGCCTTGAGCATTCTTGATATGTCCGCCACTTCCTGATTCCTGTTGTCCGTCCTTTTCGCGTCGGAAGACATCATCTGAAGGTAATCGACGATCACCAGGCACTTTCTGTTCATGAACCTGCTCATGAAACGGCGGCAGCGGGAACGAAGCTCGAACGTGGACAGGGTCGAACTGTCGTCGATAAAAATGGGCGCATTGCAGAGGCGGGAGGCGGCCGAAGTGAGATCGGTCCACTGAACGTTATCGAACTTGCGCGTTTTCTCCAGCTCTTTCATGTTCACTCGGGCGATTGAACTGAGCATCCTGGACGCCACCTGTTCGGCGGACATTTCAAGGCTGAATACCAATGTAGGCACACCCTCGAACACAGCGGCGTAAGAGGCTATGTTCAAAGCCAGGGCCGTCTTTCCCACCGACGGACGCGCGGCGATTACGTTAAGGCTGCCTGGCTGAAAACCGCCCGTCAGTGAATCCAGATCGTCGAACCCAGACATCACTGAATTCGACGGAACCCCATCCTGGCTGCTGCGCTGTATCTGCTCGAAAACGCTGGTGACGACCTCTTCTATCTCCTTGATTGAAGATTTCGCTCCTCTGCGGGAGATATCGAATATCCTCTTCTCCGCGGAGGAGAGCGCTTGCGGCGACTCCTCCTCCTCCGCGTACCCTGCGCGGGTTATTTCGGCGCCCGCTCTTATAAGCGCGCGGTGAATTGATTTCTCGCGCACTATGCCGCAATAGTGTTCGATGTTGGCGACGGTCGTTACGGCGTCGAACAACGCCGCCGTAAACGACGGGCCTCCTACCCTGTCCCACTGTCCCTGGCGGGTCATTTCATCCTCAAACGTGATATTGTCGACGGCCTTGTCCTTGCGCGCCATCCCCTTTATCACTTCGAAGACCATGTTATGTTTCGGGTCGTAGAAGTCCTCCGCCTCCAACATTTCAACAGCGGACAGGAGAGCGCCCTTGTCCATTATGGCCGCTCCAAGCACCGCGCGCTCCGCGTCCAGATTATTCGGTTGTATCCTGTCCAGCAATTCGGAACCGGCCAAGGCTATCCCGCTTTCACTTCGAGGGTCAGTTCCGCTTCCACGCCGGTATAAAGCCTTATCCTGAACGGGTACAGGCCAACCTGTCTTATCTGTTCGTCGAGCTTTATGTCGCGCTTGTCCGCTTCGACTCCGTGCTGCGATCTCAGGGCCTCGGCAATATGGCTTGCCGTGACGCTTCCGAAAAGACGGCCTTCCTCTCCCGCGTTCACCGTCACCGTCACCCTTTTACCGCCGATCTTTTTCTTCGCCTCCACGGCCGCTTTCTCCAGTCTCTCCTCGTGGTTTTTCCTGGCCTTCTGGTTTTCACGCCACTCTTTTACACGGCCTTCCGTCCCTTCCACCGCGAGCCCCTTCTTCAAAAGAAAATTGCGCGCGTAGCCGTCGGATACCTCTATCAGATCGCCCTTCGCTCCGACCTTGCTGACGTCCTGCAAAAGTATGACCTTCATTTCAAGCCCCCCTGAATCTTTCTCTCAAATTAAAACCCATGTCGGCAACGCCCACTATCGCGAATATATCGCTCAGAAACGGCACAAAAGGCATCACAGCTATCATCATGACGCTTAACAATTTCGGAATACCCCTGCGCGCCATGAAAAAATACCCGCAACACAAGCCCTGCACTATAAACAACGTCCTTGACAACTCGCTGAGATTCGCTCCGACCTGACGAACCATATACAAATTCTCCCTGCCGTTCGTTATTCTGACGCATATGAACCCTATCAGCAAAGCCATCAGTATACTCCTCGGAAATTTCCAGTCGCCAAACGGAGGCAGCGTAAATATCCTGGTTGCAGTTCTTTTTTTATGGACGTACGACAGAAGTATAAGGCATAACGTGGCTTCCGCCGCGGAAAAAATTATCATACTGTACGGTATGAGTATGATAATCCGATCCATGACGGTATGCAGCATCTGTCGCTCTGCGGGCTGCAAACCCAGCGACACTATGATTTTTTCTATCTCCGACGCGTCGGGAGAGAGCGTATTTATCCCGGTGGCGAGGAAAAGAACCAGCATTCCGGCCAATTTTCCCATAAATTCCATGGCGGAAGATATCATCAGGAAATCGCCGCAAGCAAGCTGGAATTTTGCCAAAAGTCCTATACACATTCCTGAAAGGCCGAACATAAAAAAATACATGAGACTGTAAAATCCAGGAGCGACTAGGCTCAGCAACAACGACGCCATAAATACGCTCGACGACGCGGCAGCCGCGCCGTACTCCACAGCGAGCAAAGCGGAAGGAAAAGAAAATACGAACGTCGCCGGCAAAGAAAAAACCGGCGATACCATTCCTATTATAAAAAGAAGGAAACTAGAGGCAGTACATACTAACCAGTCTCTGAAAGAAGCGGAGGACATTTTACCTGAATATGGAGGGAGAGTTCGTCTCTCTTCTCTCCCTCTGGCGTATTAATCCGATGTGAAAGGCAGAAGAGCAAGAAAACGCGCCCTCTTTATAGCTCCCGTCAATTGCCGTTGATGCTTGGCACAGGTTCCGGTGACGCGTCTTGGGACTATCTTGCCTCTGTCAGTTATATATCTGCGCAGCTTTTCGGCCTCTTTGTAGTCTATATTGGAAACCTTATCCACGCAGTAGTGACAGACCTTCGGACGGCGTTTACGGCGCTTTCTGAAATTATTATCCACGAAAATTCAACTCCCTCATATACAACGACAAATATCTAAAACGGGACGTCCACTTCACCCGAACCGTCCTGCGATTCGTTCAGCTCCGAGAAATCGAGCGGAAAATCTTCCTCGAAATCTATATCGTCCCTGAGGCTTCCCACATCCCCCTGATACGCTGACCCTGGCTGCTTGTAGGCCGTCTGGGCGGCAGACTGAGCTGCCGGGCGAGGGGCCGGGATTTCACCATATGAATCATCCTCTCGGCGCCCCGAGGACAACATCACTATGTTGTCCGCCACGACCTCGGTCGCCCATTTACGCGCGCCCGTCTTGGCTTCCTCGTATTCGCGAACCTGTATGCGCCCCTCCACGAGAACCGGCTTTCCCTTGCGGAGATACCGGTCGCAGATATCGGCCAGGAATGTCCATGCCACAACCGGAACAAAATCTGTATGGCTCTGAAGCTCTCCCGTGACTTTGTTCTTCCATTGACGCCCCACGGCCACTGTTATACGGGCTACCTTCTGTTTGTTCGGGGTATGCCTTATATCGGGATCGCGGGCGAGATTACCCATCAAAATAACTCTGTTGAAACCTCTCGACATCGTTATTACCTACTCTTCATCCGCGGTTACGACAAGATGTCTCAAAACGGAAGCTCTCAGGCCCAATACTCTATCGAGTTCTCTGATTGCGTCCGGCGCCATTTTGAATACGACCAGCGCGTAGAAACCTTCCTGCTGTTTTTTGATAGGGTAGGCCAGACGCCGCTTGCCCCAGAGGTCGATCTTATCCACCTCAGCCCCTAATCCGCGCACGACCTCCGCTATTTCCTCGACGGCCGCATTGCTGTCTTCCAAACCGTCCGCCAGAATCACTGTCAATTCGTAAAGTCGCACGATATTCACCTCCTCCCCATGGTCTGCGAGTTTGTTCACTCTCTTGGCCTCTCGTCCTCGCGAGAGGCAGGGATAACAGTTTTTGATTATATACTCCCGTCACTCTTTGCGCAATATGTCCTCTGAAACTATTTCTATTCTGTATACTTTTTCACCGGGTCGGACGAGATTATACTCCTCCCTCGCTATATACGCGACGCCGTCTGGAGTGGTGTAATAACTTATTCTCTCCTGGAGTTCATGATTTTTCCTTGTGAGTTCTACAAGTTCCTCCATTTTCGATTCCAGAGAGTCGGAGAGACGCTCTATCCTGCCGATCTCCTTGAAAAGGGTTACGATCGTTACCGCCATTATGAAAGACGCAACGGCGTAAACGACAACCCATCTCAATTTCGGCACGTCACATTTTCTCCGGCGCGGACACCCCGAGCAGCCTGAGCGTGTTCGCGATTGTAATCCTCGACGCGTCAGCCAGAAGCAGCCTCGCATTCATGATGTCGGCCGGCTCGCCCAATATTTTCCGCGTGTTGTAGAACGAGTGAAACGCCTCGGCCAGGCTTGTGGCGTAAAACGCTATCCGGTGAGGCTCCAAATTGGAGGCCGCGTGCGCCGCCTCCTCAGGGAAACGGGATATCTCCTTTACAAGCCTCGCCTCGCTTGAATCTTCGAGCAGGCTCAAATCGACATCCGCGATCTCAGGCATTGCGATGCCGCGCGCAACCGCCTCGCGAATTATGCTGCAAATCCTCGCGTGCGCGTACTGGACGTAATAGACCGGATTGTCAGAAGACGTCTGTTTCGCCACTTCGAGATCGAAATCAAGGTGGGAGTCGCACCTCCTGTTGACGAAGAAAAACCTTGCGGCGTCCCTCCCGACTTCATCGATGACCTCGCGCAGCGTAACGAAAGTCCCCGCCCTCTTGGACATCGCCACCGGCGTTCCGTTCCTCAAAAGACTCACAAATTGGATCAGCATAAATTCGAGGCTTTCGTCACGCGCGCCCAGCGCTTTATTGACCGAGCGTATCCTCGGCACGTAACCGTGGTGATCGGCGCCCCAAACATAGATGAGGAGATCGAATTTACGTTCGTATTTGTCAAGCAGATATGCGGTGTCCGACGTGAAATAAGTGGGCGCGCCATTGTTTCTTATCATCACGCGGTCTTTATCGTCCCCGAACGCGGTGGCCTTGAACCATACCGCGCCGTCCATCTCATAAGCGTACCCGTTGGTCTTCAGGAGCGAAATGGTTCGTTCCGTGAGATCGTCGCCGTAAAGGGACCTCTCCGAGAACCATACGTCGAATTTTATCCCGAAATCCGCAAGATCTCTCTTTATCATGCCGAGCACGGACTCACAGGTTCTGTCTCTGAAAAAAGGCAGCGTTTCATCCAAAGGAAGACGCGTCATCGCGTCTCCGCGCTCTGACGCTATGGCGCGCGCTATTTCGCCGATATAGTCCCCCGGATAGCCGTCCTCGGGGAAGGGAGCGTCTTCCTCCCTCCCGAAGAGAGCGAAATAACGCGATTGGGTGGATTTGCCAAGGTTTTCCATCTGAAGTCCGGCATCGTTGATGTAGTACTCCCGTTCGACTTCCCACCCGGCGAAAGCCAGTATGGAGGACATGACGTCCCCGACCGCTCCGCCGCGCCCATGTCCGAGATGAAGCGGTCCGGTGGGATTGGCGCTGACAAATTCGACCTGTACTTTTCTCCCTTTCCCCATACTGTTTGAGCCGTATTCAGCACCGAGCATCATCACGGATTCTATCGTCTCCGTCATCCAGTTTTTTGTCAGAGTGATATTAATGAATCCTGGAACGGCTACTTCTATTCTCTCTATGACGTCTCCCGTTTTCACCCTGCCGGATATTTCAGAAGCAAGTTCCATCGGAGACATGCCGAACAGCTTCGAGCATTTCATCGCGGCGTTGGTCGTCCAGTCTCCCCTTTGCGCTATTTTAGGACGCTCCAGAAGAACGGAAAAATCATCGGTCAGTTTTATGCCGGCATCCGACGCCGCCGATTCCGCGGCCGCTTTTATCAGTGACGCTATTTTTTCCCTGCCGTTGTCCATAATCAGAACCTCCGGGGCAATTATCTATTTTCTAATCGGTATGGCCATATCCGTCCACGCCGTTACAAGGCCGAGATGCTCTGCGATCCTGCCCGAGAGATACTCGTCTATATCGTAGGCGCGAACCGTCCACCTGCAAGACGCTTCCACCTGTCTTCTCCTTGGCCAGTGTTCGACGGACTGATTCAGTTCGGCTTTCGAATCGCCTCTTTGTGACTTTCCAGGCAAAGATAGAGTTCTGTAAGCTTTAGGCGTCGATATGACCGAGTTTATTTCAAATATAAAAGGGAAACGCAGCGTATATTTGGCGCCGCTCTCGGGTATTTCATCAAAACAGACAGGAAGCCCTCCCATGAGTTTAAAGAGTATGTCGTTGCCTGACACTATCCCGGGCGCGGCGTTCACGGCAAAGCTTACGCGGCATCCCCTGCCCGTTCGCCTCATTGATTTCGCTTCGAGTTCAATGCTCGGAACGTTGAAATTGAAATTTTTCAATATCCGGGACGAAACTTCCGTCAAAGAAGCGTCCCTGTCGAGAACGAATACGTCCATCCACGCGCCGTTCACCGTGATGTCAAGTTCTCCCGAAGCGATCCCATCCTCGCCTATGGATACCTTCCACTTTTGTGTGAGAGAATGTTCGGCAGCCGAACCCATTGGCGTCACAATTCTCTCGATTCCGGCGTTACCGGCCCTATAGAGCGGAACCCCGTACAGCGACGGGTGCAATCTCTCAAAATTGCCGGCGCCGCCGGGTCTGAAGTAAATTTCCTCCTTGCCATCCGCCGCTTTGAGAATGGGCTCTTGCCACACCAGCCACGAATCCGGACCATCCGAACCGACGGGGAGACGCTGGAGCCAGTAAATCTTAGCGTCGAAACCAAGAGACGACAACCATCTGCGGGCTATCATAGCCTGTTCCCACCCTGTCCACGGCCCGTCGGGCGCTATACGCTCGATCGGCCTTACAGTGTCGGAACCGGGCCCGGATATTATGCGTACCGACATATACTTGTGAATGCTTTCGACCGTTTTACTCAGACTTGCCTTCGCCGACACGACGGAGCCCGGTATTTTGGGGGAGTAAGGTGCGCTTTCCAGTTCCCTCAGGCTTTTAAGGTTCGTGAGCTGTCCGTGATCGAGGCTGAAAGCTAAAGCCGGACAGCCGGCTCCTATCAGCCCCTCGCTCTTCCAGATCGGTTCGTTCATCAACGTCCATGTTATACGTTCAATGCGCCCGTTTTTCACCCGTTCAGGCTCCATAACGCCCGAACCTTCCCAGTAAACGCGCATTCCGTCCGGCACTTCCACTTCGACCTTGCGCTCCCATATCGGCAGTTCCCCGGCGAGCGTGAGAACATCGTCGAGACGGTACTGCCCGGGAATCGTCTCAAGGGCGGTCACGGCCACTACATAACCTTCGGACTCGCCCGGAAAATTGATTTCTATTCCCCTCACGCCATTTTCCTCGTACTCGCGAAACGGAAGCGAGCCGAGGCGCTTGCCTTCGGATTGGTCATACCACGCGGCCTCTTTTATCTCGAGCCTCGCCCCTTCTCCGCGCGGATAAGGTATTCTGCGGGACGTTATTTCGTTTTCGGGAGTCCCATATCCCAGCAAAAGCAGATATATGCTCTCATGAAGTTTACCGCCGCTCTCCGACAGCGAATACCTGTCCGAATTCAGCCACACCACGCCCGGCGTTTCCGGAAACGCGGCAAGCGTAGGAGCTTCGCCCTTCAGACGCGTTATCTCGCCCATAATATCCCAGTTTTCGAAAGGAGCGGCCGGAACGGCCGACAGACAATAAAACAGACATACAAGAGATACGGATACAATAGCGCGTCTCATGACAACCCCCGGATTTATGATTTTATTGCGGTACCCGCGTCAGGAAACATGAGGCGTTCCTCCGCAGCAGAACTTGTATTTTTTGCCGCTTCCGCACGGGCACGGATCGTTTCTTCCAACTTTTTTCCCCCGTTGAACGGGCCTCGGTCTCGAATCCCCCGCCGCCGCGGCGGCGGATTCGGAAGAAGCCTTCATACCGGGTATCATCGCGTCCCTTCCCTCCCGCACCGTTCTTCCTGACGATTGCATGCCGCGCGATACCACCGTCACCCGGAGCGCGTACTCGGCGACCTTTTCACGCACGCCTTGGAGCGTCTGCTGAAAGAGATTATAAGACTCGAACTGGTATTCGATGAGAGGGTCTTTCTGCCCTATAGCGCGCAGCCCTATACCTCTGCGCAATTCATCCATTCCCAGAAGATGCTCCCTCCAACTTGCGTCGAGAACCTGCAATAACACAAACCTCATTATACGAGCGGCGTTTTCCTCGCCAAGTTCCGCTATCTTGCTGTCGAAACGCTCGCGCAGCTCCGCTTTTATCCTATTTTCCGCTTCGGACATTTCTGACGGCGTATCCACGCCGTTCAAATGATTTTCTATACCCGGCCAGAATATCGACTTGAGCCTGGTCGCCGCTCCTTTTACGTCGGGCGCGTCAGAATTGTCGAACACATGTCCCAGGGCCGACGAAATCGTGTCTTCCATTATACCAAACGTACGTTCGATAATATCGGTCCCCGACAATATTTCGTCGCGCTCTTTGTAAATGGCCTCCCGCTGCTGGTTCATGACATCGTCGTATGACAGGAGCTGCTTTCTGATATCGAAGTGCATAGCCTCTACTTTTTTCTGAGCGCTCTCTATCTGCCTCGTGAGAAGGGAATTCTCTATCGACTCGCCTTCCTCCATGCCGAGTTTCGTCATTATGGCCTGTACTTTCTCGCCGCCGAAGAGCCTCAGCAGATCGTCCTCCAACGCCACGTAAAACCTGCTCTCTCCGGGATCTCCCTGACGGCCGGAGCGTCCGCGGAGCTGGTTGTCTATCCTTCGGGATTCGTGGCGTTCCACGCCGACTATCCGCAGACCTCCAAAGCCCACTACCTTGTCATGCTCTTCAGCGCATTGCGCCCTGAATTGCGCGAGAATATTTTCATAGCCCTCAGAGCCTGGTTCGAAACCGCGCTTGGCCGCCTCTTCGCGGGCCATGAACTCGGCGTTTCCGCCCAGCACTATGTCGGTGCCGCGCCCCGCCATGTTGGTAGCCACCGTAACGGCCGACAACCGCCCGGCCTGAGCTACTATCATGGCCTCTCTCTCGTGCGCCTTTGCGTTGAGCACATTGTGCGGTATTCTTCTCGCCTTCAGCAATTTGCTCATCTTCTCGGAATCTTCTATGGAGGGCGTCCCTACGAGCACCGGCTGCCCTCTTTTAAAACTTTCCTCCACCTCTTCCGCGGCGGAGGAAAATTTCTCAGTTTTGGTCCGGTAAATGACATCCGAGTGGTCGACTCTTATCATTGGAAGATGCGTCGGAATCGTGGCTACTTCGAGCCCGTAAATTTCCTTGAATTCCTCCGCTTCTGTCAAAGCTGTTCCGGTCATGCCGGAGAGTTTTTTATACATCCTGAAATAGTTTTGGAGCGTTATGGTAGCGAGCGTCTGATTTTCGCGGCCTATCCGCACCCGCTCTTTGGCCTCGATCGCCTGATGCAGACCTTCGGAGTAACGACGGCCTATCATGGGCCGCCCGGTAAACTCGTCCACTATGATTATCTCGCCGTCTTTCACGATATAGTGGATATCCTTTTGAAAGAGATTGTGGGCCTTGAGGCTCTGGGTGATTTTATGAGCCAGCTCCGTATTGGCGTAATCCGTAAACAGCTCCGGAAGATTCAGCAGGTGCTCGCAGTGAGCTATACCCTCTTCCGTAAGGGCCACGTTGCGTTCTTTTTCGTCAATCTCGTAGTCGTCCCCCTTCTTCAGGGAACGGGCCGCCGAATCGGCCCTTTTGTACGGTTCGATATTGTCCTCCGACGGGCCTGAGATGATAAGGGGCGTACGCGCTTCGTCTATCAGAATTGAGTCCACTTCGTCCACTATGCAGAAATAGTGCCCCCGCTGAACTTTTTCACCAATCGAATGGGCCATGTTGTCACGGAGGTAATCGAACCCGAATTCGCTGTTGGTGCCATAGGTGATGTCAGCCCTGTACGCTTCGGCCCTGTCGGCGTTGTCCATAAAAGGAGATATGACGCCCACGGAAAGCCCCATGCCTTCGTATATAGGGGCCATCCATTCGGCGTCGCGGTGGGCCAGATAGTCGTTAACGGTCACTATGTGGGCTCCAAGCCCTTTTATCGCGTTCAGAACAACCGCCAGTGTCGCCACCAGGGTTTTGCCCTCTCCGGTTTTCATCTCGGCTATTTTACGCTCGTTCAAAACCATGCCGCCTATAACCTGTTCGTCGAAGTGACGGAGACCGAGACGCCGGGCCGAAACTTCCCTCACTCTCGCGAACACCTCGGGAAGGATATCGTCCGGCGTCTCTCCATCCGACAGCCTCTGTCTGAAATAAACCGCTGAATTTTTTAACTCGTCATCCGACAGGAGTTTTACGTCTTTTTCGAGTACGCCTATATCCAAAGCTATATCTCTGTAACGCGCTATCAATTTATCGTTCGGGTCGAATCCCAAAACTTTCAATATTCCCTTGAACATAATTTTCTATTTAACCTCCATGAACCAGGCGCAAAAAAACGGCGGCACGAAGTTATTTTACCACACCGGACAGACTATCGCGCCCATTCAGCAAGCTCGAAACTCGTTCATATTTTCAACGCGCGGCTATTAGAAACGGGATGCTTCGGCCAGCCGCGCGAGCAAATTTTTGTGCGCGGTCATGGCTCCCGTAGGACACATCTCGTGGCAACAGAGACAGGATACGCATTTCAGGCGATCGATCGCCGGCAATTTTTTCCCATCGGGGCCGGGCGCGTCGGATATCGCGTCGACGGGACAGACATTGCGGCAAATTCCGCAGCCCAGACAACGCCTCTTGTCGAGTTTTGGGGAGATGGATACCAATTTGTGAACAAACCCTCGCAGAAATGTCGGAAACGCGCGGACCAGCCCGGAGGATTTTTTGAATCCCTTTACGGGAAGTTCGTCCCAATCGGCTCCGTTCAATACTATTTCCGTGCGCGCTCGAGGCCCGATTCCCCGTTCCGCCGCGGAAGCCATGAGCGGAACGCACAAAGGATCATCGTACCCCATTATGGCGGAAGCTACCCAATCCACGGCAAGCGCGTTGCGCCCGGCGACGATATATCCAACCTGCCTGGGCTGTCCGTGCGAAGGGCCGTCGCCCTCCATGCCGACGACCGCGTCCAGAACGTTGAACTCCGGAGGCCTTATCGAATAGAGGTCTACGATAGCGTCGGCGAGACGTTTCTGAGACGGCGAACTATGACATTTTTTTCTGGTGCCGATGTCGGCCGTGCCGAAAATATTTTTTATACAGCCCGATATTTCCGTCTCGACATGCGTTTTGAGCTTTGCCGCGTTTACGCAGAAACCGGCGTCGAGATACCTGGCGGATATACGCGCGCTATCAAGCGCGCGGAACGAATCGCGTCTCACATCCCGAATGCCCATGTCCGAGAGCAGCCCGGCGGTGACGCCCTCTATCCCGGTTATGCCGTTTATCCCAGTTTTTTCAAGCAGCGACCCCGCGTCCGTGAATATGTACCCCGGATTATCAGCGATACGAATCGGAAAATCGCACGTTTTCCGTATCTCGCCGGCTATTGCCCTCAGTATTTCCGGATGGGTGGTCACCGCAAGCTCCGGTTCCGACGGAGACAGCATATTGGCTTTCACGAGCACTTCGCGCGGCGCGATATCGGGCATCCCTCCGGCGCGTTCCACGGCGAGAGTCATGGAACGCTCGACTTCCTCCCGTTCATAGTTCTGACATTTCGCTACGCCCGCCACGAAATTCATTCAGCGGGCTCCTTTTCGATATTGCGCCGGCAGATACCGTTCACGGCGCAAGCGCCGCATTCCCCGCCGCGCGCGTGACATACCGCCCTGCCGTGCTCTATCATGTTGAGATGGCCTCCTCCGCAGCGCTCGGGGGGAACGATCGATTCCAGAAAATCCTGTATCTTTTCCGGGGGCGTTTTTTTATCAGCCCATCCGAGCCTCCGCGATAGGCGGGCGACGTGAGTGTCGACCGGAAAAGCGGGAAGCCCCAGGTCGAAAACCATGACGCACGCAACGGTCTTGGGGCCTATGCCGTGAAGCGAGGACAGATATTCCCTGACTTTTTCGGCCTCCCAGCCCTTCATCGCGGCGAGCGTATAGTCTTTGAAGTCGAACGCTATTTTTTCAAGTATCGCCTTCATTCTGCCCGCCTTTATGTCGCCCAGACCGGCCGATTTTATAGCCCGGGCTATTTCAGAAGTCCGCGCGCGCGCGACGTCGCCCCATTTTGGAAATATGGAACGCAGAGACCCGTAAGCGGCGTCCCTGTTTTTGTCGTTTGTGTTTTGGGAAAGCAGCGTCAAAATCAGCCCGTCAAGCGGTTCCCCGGTCGCGTAAGAGTCGGGCGCGGCCGATTCGTTTCCATATACCGAATCCAAACCGTCGAGTACGCGGAGGATATGTTCGAACGAGCCATACGCCGGATTTTCATCCTCCGCACGCGGAATTCCGCGCTCTATAAGCCCGTCATTCTTCGCCCGAATCGTCTTCGAACGGGATATCATCCTGCTCATCGTCGTCGTCCCCGCCTTTGCCGGATTTTTTCGCGAGCGATCGTTTTAAACGCGCCGAACGTCTCAGCCAGCCGCCAAGACAGGTCTTAGTCAGCGAGTGTATGGAGCCTTCGGTGAAATTGCCGCTTTCATCCGCGCGGCCGGCTTCGACTCCGGTCAGTATTTCTATTCCCTCGTCGATGGACGAGACGGCCCAAATTGAGAACATCCCGCCGCGCACGGCTTCGAGCACATCGTCGTTGAGCATGAGGTGCCGCACGTTCCGCGCCGGAATCATGACTCCCTGAGTCCCGGTAAGTCCCCCGGCCTTACAATAGTTGAAAAAACCTTCTATCTTTTCGTTCACTCCGCCTATCGCTTGAATTCCGCCAAATTGATCCACCGATCCGGTAACCGCGATATCTTGACGGAGCGGCACGCCGGAGAGAGCGGAAAGCAGGCAGTAGAGTTCAGTGGATGAAGCGCTGTCGCCCTCGATGCCGCCGTAAGTCTGTTCGAAAGCTATCCTTGCGGTCACGGCTATGGGCATGTCATGCGCGTACATCCGCCCAAGATAGCTCGAAAGGGTGAGAAGCCCCTTGTTATGAATAGGCCCTGTCAGTTTGACCTCGCGCTCTATATTGACGACGCCCTCCTCGCCCATATAAACGTTGGCGCTGATACGAACCGGGTGACCAAACGTGTAATCGACCAGAGAAATCACGGTGAGACCGTTTATCTGCCCCACCACGCTGCCAGCGGTGTCGATCCTCATAACCCCGGTCTCATACGCGCGCAGATATCGTTCCTCTATGAGATTGGTACGGTTTTTGCTCTCCCGCGACGCGCGCTTGACATGTTCCAGATCGACAATTTCAGAACCGTCCATCCGCGCCCACACGGTGGCTTCCGTCAGCAGTTCGGAAATTTTGTCGAATTGCGTCGACAGGCGTTCCTGATCGTCGACGAGGCGAGCGGCGCATTCTATCACCGCTCCTGCCGCCGAAGCGGTGAAGGGTATATGCCCGTTGTCGCGGACGAACTGCGCAATGACGCACGCCATCCGGTACTCCATATCGCCGTCGCGCGGCATATCAGGCTCGAAATCGGCTTTTATCTTGAATATTTTCTGAAATTCCGGGTCGTAAACGTTGAGCAGATGATAGAGGTAATATGTCCCAACCATAACGACCTTCACGTTGACGGGCATGGCCTGAGGACGGAGAGAAGCCACCGGAATGTAACCCAGATGCTCTCCCAGATTTTCAACTGTCAGCTCTCCGGACGTCAAAACGCGTTTCAACGCGTCCCACGACATAAACTGACGGAGCACGTTCTCCGCCTCCAGCAGCAGATAGCCTCCGCAGGCTTTCTGAAGGGCTCCGGCTTTGATTCTGTGGAAGTCCGTGTAGAGATAACCCTGCCTGCTCTCGTACTCTATTTTGCCGACCAGGTTATAGTATGTCGGGTTCGTCTCCCTTATGACCGGAGCGCCCTGATCCGGGTCGTTCGAAACGAACACATTGACTGTGAACCTGCTGAAATCGGCCTCGGCGTTTTCGTCCCTGGTGGCGGCGACGAACATACCGTAGTTGTCTATGATATCATCCGCCAGTTTGTCCATCCAGTCGGAGAGTTTCGCGTCCTCGGGAAATTTTTCCCTCAATTCCGACAAAATCGGATGAATTGCCGTACGGCATATTTCCCCGTCGAGTTCTTTTATCCGTTCTTTAAGTTCCTTTTCCCTCTCTCTCATCACCCTCAGTGTTTCGAGCGTATGAGCGGCGATATCGTCTGACTTTTTCTGTATGGCGCTCTGTTCGCTTTCCGGCAGTTTTTCAAATTCCTCCGGCTGCATCTCGCGTGTGACTAACGCTGTCTCGCCTTCTTTTTCCTCTTCCTGGCTTTCGGGCTCGCTGTCCGCGATCTCCTCCGCTTTGGGCGCTTCTTTGATCAGCGGCAGATTTACGAACCCCTGGGGAGTTCTTTTTATGGAAAAGTTCTGCTCCATCGCGTAAGAACGCAGAGACTCCATCAACTCCCCGACGCGCTCCTGGAAATCTTTCACCAAAGAGGCTTTGCTGTCCTCGTATTCGCTGTTGTCAAACGCTTTTCCGAGATTAACCTTGAGGTCCTCCACAAGATCCTCCATGGCGGAATCAAGTTTTTTGCCGTACCCGGCGGGCAGGTTTATGGCGAGCGGTTCGCCCGGTTCGTCGAAATTATATACGTATATCCAGTCGTCCGGAGGCGGCATTTTCGCAGCGCGTTCTTTCATTTCCCTGAGCGCGTAGGTTGTACGGCCGCTGCCCGGGTTTCCGACGACAAAAAGATTATAACCTTTGCTGTCGACTTCGAGCGCGTACGAAATAGCGCTGACGGCCCGTGTTTGGCCTATGAGCTGTTCGTTGCACACAAGTTCGTCCGTGGTAGCGAAACCGAGAGACGCGATATCGGTTCTTTTTCTCAGTTTTTCTAACGGCACCTTGTTCAATTCAAGCACAGACATCGGCTTTCCTCCGTAATTAAAACAGGAGACGATTTTCGATCGTCTCCTGTCGTCGTCTCATGTCGCCTAAATTTCATAAAAAAGCTTATCCTGCCGGATAATTTATCTTCTTTAAGAACTTTATAACAACACCGCCACAATAAAACTAGATCTTCACAACGTCCGAAGCTTGTGGCCCCTTTGTTCCCTGCGTAATTTCGAAGGAAACTTTCTGCCCCTCGTCCAGCGTTTTGAAACCTTCTCCCTGAATAGCGCTGAAGTGTACGAACACGTCACTTCCATCGTCGGTAGTGATGAAACCGTAGCCCTTGGTTGCGTTGAACCACTTCACTGTGCCGTTGCTTTTCAAATCATGTTGCCTCCCAACAAAATATTATCGCCAGATATTATCTGACAGTCAAACAATAGTTTAAAATTCTTCATCTGTCAAGGTTTTTTGAAAAAATACACCCCGCTGCACCAAAGTGTCATTCGTCCGAGAAAATGTCCTAAAGATGACATGCCTCCCTGCTTGAAATTTTTACGGACTGGTACGGATATAGAATTTTAGAATATGCAGAAACTGACAGGCTATACGTCATTCCCCTGACATTAAAATGCTCGCGGACGCGAAAAACGACGAAAAACGGCGGATATTTCACTTCAAACATCCGGCAGACCTCCCCCGCGTCAATAAATGACATTGATTGATTTATAAGAATATATAATAATAGTCAATATTAATCAAATTATCTTCTGGAGGCTGACATCTATGAATTCCGCAAAAATGACCGAAAAATCCCAGCTCGCATTGATGGAAGCTCAAAATATAGCGATATCGTACTCTCACCAGGAAGCGGGAGAACTGCACATGGCCATGGCCTTGATAAATCAGGAAGATGGGCTCATTCCGCGTATTCTGGAGCGTATGGGCGTGGACTCGGGCGCGCTTGGCCGCGCGATCGAGTCCGAGATGGCTTCCATACCCCGCGTCTCCGGCTCGGGATACCAGCCGGGCAAGGTGTTCGTATCGCAAAATTTGGCGGGCGTAATGGTCGAGTCCGAGAACTACGCGAAAAAAATGAGAGACGATTATGTTTCCGTCGAGCATATTTTCATCCAACTGATGGCCTTGCCGTCGGGTCCGCTCTCGAAAATTTTCAAATCGTACGGGATAACCCGCGACAGATTTCTCTCCGCGCTTACGCGGATAAGGGGCAATCAGAGGGTGACGAGCGCGAGCCCGGAGGATTCTTATGAGGCTCTCGAAAAATACGGGCGCGATCTCGTCCGCGCCGCGCGCGAAAACAAACTGGATCCCGTCATAGGACGCGACGAGGAGATTCGCAGGGTCATCAGGATATTAAGCCGCAAGACGAAAAACAACCCTGTTCTCATAGGGGAGCCTGGAGTCGGCAAGACCGCCGTCGTCGAGGGGCTCGCCATGAGAATAGTGCGCAAAGACGTGCCGGAGGGTTTGAAGGACAGAATGCTCTTTGCCTTGGATATGGGATCGCTCGTCGCCGGCGCGAAGTACCGCGGCGAGTTCGAGGAACGCCTCAAAGCGGTGCTGACCGAAATACAGAAGAGCGACGGCAGGATAATTCTATTCATCGACGAACTCCACACCATAGTCGGCGCCGGCAAAGCGGACGGGGCCATGGACGCGGGAAACATGCTGAAACCGATGCTGGCGCGCGGTGAACTGCACTGTATAGGCGCGACCACTCTCGACGAATACAGGCTTCACATCGAAAAAGACGCGGCGCTGGAGCGCCGTTTTCAGCCCGTTCTGATAGAGCCGCCCGACACGGAGGACGCCATATCCATTCTGCGCGGCCTCAAAGAACGCTTCCAGGTGCACCACGGCGTAAAAATTCAGGACAACGCGCTGGTCGCCGCGGCTGTCCTGTCCAACAGGTATATATCCGACAGGTTTTTGCCCGATAAGGCAATCGACCTGGTCGACGAGGCGTGCGCGGCGATAAGGACCGACATCGACTCCATGCCGGCGGAACTCGACTCTGTTTCGAGGCGCGTAATGCAGCTCGAGATCGAGGAGGCGGCCCTCAAAAAAGAAAATGACAAAGCGAGCGCGGAGCGTCTGGATGTTCTCACGAAAGAGATATCGAACCTCCGGGAGGAATCCGACGTGCTGAAGGCGCGCTACGAGGCGGAAAAGACGTCTATATCCGCGATCAGGGATCTGCGGGAGCGGATAGAGCGGACCAAAAACAACATAGAGAAGGCCGAGCGGGAATACGACCTTAATAAAGCGGCTGAACTGCGCCACGGCGCTCTGCCGGAATTGCAGAAGCAACTGCGCGAGGCGGAGGAGCGCGAGGAGGCGTCGCGCGGCGGCGATAAACTGCTGCGTGAGGAAGTGACGGAGGACGAAATTGCCTCCATCATATCCAAGTGGACCGGAATACCGGTAACGAGGCTGGTCGAGGGAGAACGCGAAAAACTCCTGCGTCTGCCGGAAATATTGCATTCCCGCGTCGTAGGCCAGAACGAAGCCGTACAACTAGTCTCCGACGCCATTTTGCGCGCCCGTTCCGGCATCGGCGACCCCAAACGCCCGATAGGGAGTTTCATCTTTCTGGGGCCGACCGGGGTCGGCAAAACGGAACTGGCCCGCACGCTCGCGGAGACGCTCTTCGACTCGGAGGAAAACATCGTCCGCATAGACATGTCGGAGTATATGGAGCGTCACTCCACATCGCGCCTGCTCGGCGCTCCTCCGGGCTACGTGGGCTACGACGAGGGAGGACAGCTCACCGAGGCCGTGAGAAGACATCCATACTCCGTGGTGTTATTCGACGAGATAGAAAAAGCTCATTCCGACGTGTTCAACATTCTGCTCCAGATTCTGGACGACGGACGCGTGACCGACAGCCACGGGCGCACGGTGAGTTTCAAGAACACGGTCATAATAATGACGAGCAACATAGGCGCGGACATCATCGCGGGCGGCTTGACCTCAGACGGGGAAATTGGCGAAGCGGCCCAGAACGCGGTTACGGCCGAGCTGAAATCACATTTCAGACCGGAATTTCTGAACAGGGTGGACGACGTCGTTCTCTTCAAGCCGCTGAAACTGTCGGAGATAGAGCGGATAGTGTCGCTGATGATACAGGGGGTGGCGCGCCGCCTCGCCGACCGCAATATCGCGATAGAAACGACTCCCGGCACGCTTGCCGCGATAGCGAAAAACGCGTATGACCCGGTCTACGGGGCGCGCCCCATAAAACGGTATATTCAGAGGAACTTGGAGACCGCTATCGCGAGGGAACTGATCCGGGGCGGCGTTTCGGACGGAGGCAAAATTATCATAGAAAACCAGGGCAACGACGTGGTGATACACGCCGCCGAAACGTAGTTCCCCTGCGGGAAGGCCGGCTGTATTTCCGCACGGCGAAGGGCCGGGGAGCCGCAAAGGCTGAAGATTTAAACCTTTGCGGCTCCCGCGTTTCCAAACGGCAAAATGCCGTTCGGGTGAATTTGATCGGCGTTTCCCTGAATCTTACGGTCCCTTCGTCAGCGCGAACGCCTGCGCGCGACCATCGCCACGCCGAGGGCGGCCAGAACCGCCATGCCCGCCGCGCCCGTGTCGCAGCCGCCGCCTCCTCCCACGCCGGGGCCGGTATACGAGTCAGTGCCGCTGTCAGGGTCCTTGAGCGTCGGGTAGGGATTGCCCTCGATGTACTCCCACGGCGCGTCCGCGCCGGTACGGCCATTGTTCAGGAGGGCCGCCATCTCAGGGCTCGCGAACTCTTCGGCGGTTTTCGATTTGATGACTTCTTTAACAATATCGGTTCCAAATCCGTCAGCGCCTTTCACTTCTATCACATCAAACAGCATCGAACCGATACCTAC
>JAISYN010000163.1 GCA_031269915.1 Synergistaceae bacterium | reverse complement strand
AACTTGATGCAGCCGTTGTGCAGGCCGTCCACGACTTTCACCTTTATGTCGTTTTCGATGGACGGGAAGAACTGGAAGTCCCCGTTGACGATCGGGATAGTGCCGTTGTTGAGGCCGATTTTGCGCGTTTCGGTGCTGGCGGAGATGAGGGTCACGTCAAAACCCTCTTCGGCGAAAAATCCCTTCTCGTAAGCGATATAAATGGGCGCCCCGCAGAGCGCGCCGTCCTTGCCGGGTATGTCGATCTTCCCGTATTTGTACTCAGCGGCGTCTGAGGCCGCGGAAAACGCCAGAACAAGGGTCAACGTTATAAGGCGCGTGATGTTTTTCATGATATTTTCTCCTTTCGATATTTCAGTTCAATAAAGATCAAAACCTCGGGCGCTGCCCGAACCCGCCGGGGAGCGAGCCCCCGGCCCCATTTTATAAATTTTTCTTTCTCCCTTCGCTGCAGCCGTTCATGTCACAATCTTCGCACAAATCTCACCGCCTCCCGTCATTTGCTGATAAATGAGAGAATATCCTTTGTGACATTCTCATCCGCAAGGTCTTTCCAATGTGTGTTATGGGACATGCCTCCCCGTTTTTATTTCGTGTCGGTGTTTTCCGGCCAATTTCAGCAGGTTTTCGCCCTCGATCCGGTACGTTCGCCTGTCGGTGAGCGGGGCCGCGCCTGTGTGCCTGTAGAACGCCGCGCCGTTTTCGTTCTCGTCGAGAACGTACCAGTCAAGCCGGGCCGCCCCACGCTCCACCGCGATCTTCGCCACATGGGCGAGTATCTCCCGCCCAAAACCTCTGTCCCTGAATTCCTCCCGCACGAACAGATCCTCCAAAAACAGGTTTGCCCTGCCCAGGAAGGTAGAGTAGACGGGGTAAAACAGAGCGAACGCCGCCGGTCTCGAGTCGGCTTCGCCCAGAACGGCTTCGGCCTGTTTTTTTCCGAAAAGTGAATCAAGGATATCCGCCGCCGTCGCAGTGACCAGTTCTTCCATTCCCTCGAAGACGGCCAATTCTTTGACGAAGTCCAGTATCAGTTCGCTGTCGGACACTTCGGCGTATCGAATCGAAAAACTCACCTTAATGCCGCCTCAAACGCCTGTTCCAGATCGGCCGTCAGGTCGTCGGGACTTTCCAGCCCGAGCGACAGCCTGACCGTATCGGTGCTCAGCCCCACAATATCGCGCTGCTCGTATGTGAGTTCCACGTGCGTGGTTTCGCTTGGGTTGATGATGAGGCTGCGCGCGTCGCCGATGTTGGCGTGGTAGCCGAATATTTTCGTGGCGGCCAAAAATGCGCGCTTCTGCTCCTCCGTTCCGTTGAACCCGAAGGCCAGCACCGCTCCCGCGCCCTTTGGAAAATACTTGTCGGCGAGCGGCTTGTAGGGATTTCCCGCGGCGTCGGGATGACGCACCCATTTGACGTGAGGGCTCGCCTCAAGGTACCGTATTACTGCCCGCGCGTTCGAGACCTGTTTTGCCACGCGTTCGGACAGCGTTTCCAGCCCCAGCAGCGCCAGATAGGCATCGAAGGGCGACAGCGCCGCGCCGAGATAATTCAGGTGCACCGCCCGCAGCCGTCCGGTGAACGGAACTGCCGGAAACACCTGGAGGATATTGCGTTTGTTGCCGCCCGCGTCGCGCAGGAACCACAACGGCCGTTCGAAGTGCGGAAAATTTCCGTTGCCGTAGTCGAAGCCGCCGCTCTCGGTCACGGTTCCCGCAATTACGTTGCCGTGTCCCGAAAGCCCCTTGGTCGCCGAGTAAACCACTACATCCGCGCCGTGCTCGAATGGGTTGAACAGGTAGGGTGTCGCGAGCGTGTTATCCACAATCAGGGGAATCTTATGAGCGTGGGCTATGTCTGCGATTTTCTCCACGTCGCTTATGGCGGCGAACGGATTGCTGACGCTTTCGATAAATATCGCCCTCGTATCAGGTCTCAAGCCCTGCCTGAATTCGTCCGTGTCGTCGGGATTGGCGACGATATCCACTTCGAGCCCTATGTCGGGAAATATCGACGCGAAAGAGTCGACCGTACCTCCGTAAAGACGCGCCGTAGCGAGTATTCGTCCGCCGCTTCCGGCCGCGTTCAGCAGAGCATAACTGACCGCCGCCATGCCGGAAGCCAGGGCAATTGTTCCCGCCGCGCCGTGTAGGGCGGTCAAGCGTTTCTCCAGCACATCGACGGTGGGATTTGAAAGCCGCGTGTAGATTGGATCGTCCTCGGAAAAGGAAAACAGGCGATCCGCGCGGTAACTGTCGCCGAGCGCAAACGCCGTGGTTTGGTAGATCGGCGTCGAAATGGCGTTGTTATGCCGTTCGGGATTGTAGCCTCCGTGAACTTTAATCGTATCGAAATCATGACTCATCAAACAATACCCCCCAGAGGTATAAAAAATAAGGCGCAGTCCGGAATTTCACGGACTGCGCCATCAGGCCGGAGACGGTAAAATTCACGAGGGAAAATATAAAGGTATATCGCGATCCGCTTTACAGATGCGGCAAATACACGTTCTACATATGCATGGCGCTTTACGCATCACCGAAGTACCTCCTAATAAATCATATCTTATTGATATGTTTATCATGAATTTATCCCGTTGTCAATAACCGTTCCATCGTCCCGTTCATGTCTGTGGTCATGGCCGCATCAGATGGCGGCCTTTTCCTCGTTTATCACGCCTGTTTCGATTTCGAGCAGTCTGTCGGCCCACTTCGCGGCCCACTCGCGGAGCTCGGTTCCGGTCAATGGCTGGGGGATTTCCGACACATTGTGAGAGGCTATCTTGGAGGCGAGATTTTTATAGATGCCCGCCTGTATGGAGTCCGGAGCGGCCTCTATCGTCGTTTTGCCCTGAAGTTCGCTCTGAGTTACCGTGACCGAGCGCGGAACGTACTCGACGACCCTGGTACCAGTTCTGGACGCGAAATCATCGATTATCGCGCGGGAATAATCCTGGTTTATAGAGTTGGCGATTATTCCGCCGAGAAGAGCGCCTCCGGAGCTGGAATATTTTTTTATCCCGGTGAAGAGGTTGTTCGCCGCGTAGATGGCCATGAAGTCGGAACTGGACACGGTGAAGACGTGTTCGGCTATGCCTTCGCGGATGGGGACCGCGAAACCGCCGCAGACCACGTCGCCCAGGACGTCGAATATCACGTAGTCGAGCCCCAGCTCATCGAAGACGTGCTGCTGCTTGAACAGCGAAACGGCGGTCGTTATGCCGCGCCCGGCGCAGCCCACTCCCGGGGCCGGTCCCCCGGCTTCGACGCAATATATCCCGTTGAAGCCCTCGTATACCACGTCATGAACCCTGACGCCGCCGCCTTTATCCCTCAGAGTGTCCAGAACGGTCGGTATAAATGTTCCGCCCCGCAGCGTGTTCGTCGAGTCGCTCTTTGGATCGCAGCCGAACTGCATCACCTTGAACCCGAGCAGAGAAAGCGCCGCGCTGATATTCGACGTGGTGGTGGACTTCCCGATGCCCCCTTTCCCGTATATCGCTATCTGTTTTATTCTCTTCGCCATTTCCGCACTCTCCTTTCCGCGAGCATCAGGCGTATCGCATCGCTTATGGAACCTCCGAACGTCACGCTCTGTATCCCGTTCTCTGATAGCAGGGAATCCGGCCATCTGCCGATTCGGCTCGTAATCACATACTCGCAGTCGGACAACGCGGCTGCGATGCTCTCGATGGCGCCGTCGGACTCCCCCAGCGTCCCGCACGAGGGACACGGAGGAGCCGCGGGTCTGGTTCCGCTCAATCTGTAACTGCCGTCCTCGTCGTCGACCTCCGCTATCACGAAACTGCGGCATCTGCCGAAGTGCGTGTCGACGTTTTCCATATCGGAACTTGCTACAGCGGTTTTGAATCTCATAAGACGGCCTCTTTTCGTACCGGCCTAGCCATGAGAGAACGTCTCAATTGCTTCGCCGCCATATAGCCTTCGGGAGAAATCGTTCTCTCCCGGTATCCCGCAGGCGTCGGCACGGCAGTGTCTGCAGTGGTGAAACACCTCTACGTATTTCCGCGCCGACTCCCTTGCCCTGGCGAGCATCGCGCAGTCCGGAGGAGCTATATGCGCCAGCTCGTACTGAGGTATCAGCGGTATTATGTTGTAAATTTCAGCGCCGGCATCGCCGGTCTCTCTCGCTATATCCTCTATATGAAAATCGTTTATCCCAGGTATCAGAACCGTGTTCACCTTGACGGTCACGCCCAGGCCGCTCGCCATGCGTATCCCCTTCATCTGGCGTAAAATTAGAATTTCGCTCATCTCGCGTCCCGTCACGCGTCTTCCGCCGAAGAGGATGAACGAGACCACTTTTTCAAGTATCGCTGGGTCCACGGCATTGACCGTAACGGTGATCGTCCTCACTCCGGCCTCGGCCAATTCCTCCGCGCGCTCCGGCAGCATCAGACCGTTTGTGCTGAGACACATTATCAGACCGGGATAAGTTCTGTGAACCGCCCTGAAGACTTCCAGCGCGGCGTCGGAGGCTAGAGCCTCACCGGGTCCGGCTATGCCGACTACCGTTATTTGCGGGCATAATTCCAACGCCCGGCTGACGGTCCGGACAGCGTTTCCTGGATGAAGAATGCCTGACGTCACGCCGGGGCGGTCTTCATGCCTGTTGAAAACACGGTTGCAGAAACGGCATTGGATGTTGCACGATGCCGAGACCGGAAGATGGAGCCTTCCGTATTTATTGTGAACCTCGCTCGCGAAACATGGGTGTATCTGGCTTATCTTGAGCGTCTTGTCTGTCCCGGTCTCCACTGCCGCGTTTCCCATTCCTCAGATATTCTCCCTTGCGCTTGACTCGGACTCGTTCTCGCGCCATATCGCCTCTGCGATATCGCCGATTCCGGCCTCGATCTGAAATACGCGGAATCCGCGTCCGATCAGAAAATCCGCCGGGGCGGCGCCTATCTTCACTACGAAGATGGCGTCGCAGTCCGCCAGAAGCTCAGCCACGCGTTCCATCTCCTCTTTATGGTGTGCTGCCGGCGTTTCCGGGCCGCCCGGGCTAAGTTGGCCGGGAATTCTGAAGTTCCGTCTCTTCCCGGCCAGAGCTGGGTTAGGAGAACTCCCCACGTCGTACACGAAAAAAGTGTTCGCCAGCCCGAAATGCGCGTCCACAACACATCCATCGCTGGAAGCGAAGGCTGCTCTCTTTATCATTCAGCCGTTCTCTTCCTAGAAAGCGGGAACTACCGCGCCCTTGTATTTCTCCTCGATAAATTTGCGGACGTCGTCGGTCTGAAGCGCGTTCTTGAGCGCCATTACCGCCGGATCGTTCACGCGGGACGACTTCGTGACGAGCACGTTAGCGTAGGGGGAATCCTTGTCCTCTCTGAAAAGAGCGGTGTTCGCGTCGATTCCCGCTTCCAGAATCCTGTTCGTGTTGGAGATGTAGCCGTCGAACTGATCCCCGAGCCGTATCACCAGACTGGCGTCGAGTTCTTCTATGGCGGATATCCTGATGTATTCAGCTATATCCTGTTTCGTGGCCGTGAAATTCAGTATGTCGGGTTTGAGTTTTATGAACCCGTTGTTCTCCAGAACCTTCAACGCCCTGTACTCGTTTGTCGCGTCGAATGGTATCGCTACCTTGGCTCCGGCCGGTATGTCGTCTTTGCTGCGATATTTCGTCGAGTAGAATCCGATCGGCTCGACGTGGATATTTCCGGCCGGGGCAAGGTCGAACCCTTTTTCTGCGATTATCGAGTTGAGATATGGGACGTGCTGGAAGAAATTGACGTCGTTTTCGCCGTTGTCGGTCTGTTCGTTCAGAAGCGTGCCGCCGGCGGCCTCGTCTATAGTGATTATTTCGAGGTCTATTCCCTGCTCGGCGAGCTTGGGTTTCACGAATTCCAAAAGTTCGGCGTGAGGAACGGCCGCCGCGGAAACCACAAGTTTCGCCGCTGATTCGGCAGGTGAAGAGAATATAGCGCCCAAAACCGCTATTATCATTAAAACCCAGATAAATGTTCTTATTCTATGAGTCATATTTAACCCTCCTGTCGGTATCTTCATTAGTTTTTAAAATATCACAACGGGCTTTCTCTCCGGAGAATGAGCCTGCGGCGACATCGAGGGCCTGTATGGTATGTCGCTGTCTGAATTACTATCTTCATAGCAGATGCCTTTTCTTCAGAACGCTCTTCGATATGCTGTCGCCGATGACCTGTATTGCCTGAACCATTACTATCATCACGAGGACGGCCGCTATCAGGATATCGGTCTTGAACCTGTTGTAGCCGAATCGCACCGCGACGTCGCCAAGCCCTCCCGCGCCGAGCATTCCGGCGATAGCGGTAGTGGAAATGACGACTATGACCGTCACTGTAAAGCTGCGGATGAGGCTGGGCAGGGCTTCTGGAATCATCACCTTCAGCACTATATGACCGTTCTTCGCTCCCATTGATCTCGCCGCTTCTATCTTTCCCTGTTGTACCTCCATAATGCTGCTTTCCACCAGCCTGCCGAACATCGGAATGCACGTGACCGAGAGCGCAATTATGCAGGCTTTGGGGCCGTAAGAGACCCCGATTATCATTCTCGAAAGCGGCAGAGTCAGGATTATGACTATGATCGACGGCAGAGATCGCAGCCCGTTCACCAGGGCGCCAATGACGGCCGACAGCCGCCTGCACGGATATATTCCGTCCTGATTTATGACGACAAGAAGTATGCCGAGCAGTATTCCGAAAAACGCGGTCAGCAGAGTGGTGAACAGCGCCATGTAAAGAGTGTCATATATGGCGGGGAGTATTATCGCCCAGGTCTTGGGGCCGAAAGCGCTCGACACCGCCTCGGCGAGCGTCATCTTCTCCATCTATATACCGCCGCCTCCTTCCCAGCCGAAGTTGGCGAATCCGGCGTCAATCTTCATGAACAACCTCGCTGTATCGCTCTTGGGAGAGTTGAAGATGTTTTTCACGGGACCGTCCTCGACGATCTGCCCGTCCTCGAGGACGGCCATATTTTTGCAGATGTAGCGAATGACGTTCAGTTCGTGGGTTATCAGGATTATCGTCAACTTCAGTTTTACGTTGATGTCTTTCAGGAGATCCAGCACAGACAGAGTGGTCTGCGGATCGAGCGCCGATGTCGCCTCGTCGGACAGCAGGATGTCTGGGTTGTTGGCGAGAGCCCGCGCGATTCCGACGCGCTGTTTCTGGCCGCCGGAGAGCTGGCCGGGATAGAAGTCGGCCTTGCCGCTCAGATCCACCAGTTCCAGTATCTCTCTTACCCTGCCGGAGATGCCTGCTCTTTTCATTCCGGCGATCTCGAGCGGGAACGATACGTTTTCGGCCACGGTTCTGGAGTCGAGCAGGTTGAACTGCTGGAATATGACGCCGATCTTCTGGCGATACCGTCCGAGCGCGTCTTTGGTGAGGTTCGTCACCTCTGTGCCGCCTATTTTTATCTTCCCCTCGTCGGGTTCTTCCAACCGGTTGATGCAGCGAATCAGCGTCGATTTGCCGGCTCCGCTGAAACCGACCACCCCGAATATATCGCCTCGGCCTATCGCGAGGTTGACGTTTCTCAGTACTTCGAACTGCCTGCCAGAGGAACGGAACGTCTTTTTGAGGCCGGTAATGGTTATGAAGGCATCGTCGTCGCTGTCAGCCATGCTCGTCCTCCCTCAGTTGTACGTATCCAACGCTTTGGAGTAAATGTCTTCAATCAGCCGGAGTCCGCCCTTGTAACCGGCGTAGCGCGTAGTGAGCACCAGGCGGTACGGCGAAGGCAGGGCTGCCGACAGAAAGTCGCAGTTCTTATCAACGGCGAGCTGTTTGTCCCATCCGCTGCCTATTACGAGCCCTCTGCCATCGTGCGACGATTCGTAAACTATCCGCTGCGCGAGGCCCGCGTCGGGTTCGAAGTACACCGGAATCTTTTTCTTTTCGGAGACGCTCGCGATCTCGCTTCTTATAGATTCGTGATACTCCTCCGGGACGTCTTCCGTTATGAACTGCTCCTTGGGAACTATGCCGGTCTCGTGCAGCAGGAATTTGCACATTCCCACCACATAGTTCGAATCGTGAAATATGTGGACGAAGCTCGGCAGGCCGTATCTGAATTCGAGCAAGAACGTGGCGAGGCTGTCCAGTTCCTCATAGAAGGCGTGTTCCTCCTTTTCGATGAAATGTTCGACGCGCTCGTCTTCCAGGTTCGCTCCGTGCGAATTGGCGTAATCGGCGACGCCGCGCAGGAATTTCGTCGTCTCGTTGCCTCCTATGGGCAGGTAGGGGAAGTGATAAAACGGCGTACCGTATTTCCTCTCCAGATGTCGGGCGATAGCAAGCCCGTACCATGGGGAAACGACTATGTTGAAACCTGCGCGCGGTATCGTTTTCCACTCCTCGACGCCCGAGGAGCAGGGGCCGAAGAGCGCGTTCACCTCGAGGCCTATGCCTTCCAGCACCCGTTTGAACTCCTCCAGATTCCCCTTCCAGAACTGATCTTGAAACGGTATGGTGGCGAACAGGTTGACGAGCGCCGGATTCCGCTCGCTATTCCCGTAAACGAAGCGGTCGACGTACTGGTCTGTTATCGCGTTCACAATAGTCTCGTGGGCGAGAAAGTTGCTGCCCTTGAAGCCGGGAGTCTCGACGTATACGATGGGCTTGCCCTCCTCCGCGAAACTTTTCGCCACGGAGCCGGCGTCGTCGCCCACGATGGCAGGCGCGCAGCCGGTTAGCACCACCTGAAGGTCGGTGTCCAGAATTTTGTAGGAGTTTCTGATTATGTTCTCCAGCCTCTTTTCGCCGCCGAAAACAACCTCCGTCTCGGAGAAATTCGTGCACGGCGCCGTGCTGCCTCCCGCGTAGCCGCTGGAACGCTCGAAGAAACCGGCGACCATATTGCCGCATCCGGGGCCGGAGTGCAGAATCGGGACTGCCCTCGGGATGGCAACCACGGTCTGCATCCCCCCGATTCCGCACATGAAACGCTGCTGCTCGATAGCTCCCGTCATCGGGTTTCACCCCTTGTCAGCGCTTTCTCACCGGCGCTTTTAGCAAATCCCTCTCCGTAAGCCTTTATTACTATTAAACAGATAGGATTTATCTAATTACCTATTATTATACTGGGGTATCTTCCGTTGTCAACCATAAAAACGGCGAAAGGTTCTTTTCCGTGAATTGCAAAAGTAAGTTCCAGTTAGGTATTGTTGCTGCGGAAG
>JAISYN010000097.1 GCA_031269915.1 Synergistaceae bacterium | reverse complement strand
ATAAGAGCATTCTGCGAATGCGACCTTGTGATCGACGAGTCCGGCGTCTCATTCGTGGACTCGCGCGGCCCGGTTATGAATCTGTACGCCTTCGTCACCATAGCGACTCCGCTGTTGCTCGGCGTGGACGTCGTGAAATATTCCCAGGCGCTGGGCGGCTTCGACAACCGCCTCAACCGTACGCTCGCAAAACTGATATTGCCCAAGGTGCGGTTGATTTGCGCCCGCGGCGAAGCGACAAAACAAAATCTCGCCGAGATTGGGATAAGGGACAATGTGGAGCTATGCGCGGACGGCGCGTTTTCCATGCCGGACGACGAGGGGACGAAACGGGAGGTCGACACGCTGTTCGCCGGGGATTCTTTTTTTTCGGGGAACGTCGTCGGCGTATCCATCAGCTCCGTCGTGGAGGCGCGTTGCCGCGAAGCGGGAGTCGATTATATAGGAACGATGAAGGCCTGCATCGAAGATCTGATCTCGAAGGGATATGGTGTGCTGATCATAGCCAACGCGGCGCGAATGGGCAGCGCAAAATCCCGCAACAACGATCTCATGGTGTGCGATGCCGTGTATGCCGCCGTGGGCGCCGGCCGGGGCGCGGCGGCGGGCAAGCTGCGTTGGTATCACGAGGAAATGAGCCCCGAAAAGATCAGGGAGTTGATAGGGCGTTGCGACGCGCTGATCGCCTCCCGCTTCCACGCCATGATTGCCGCGCTCCAGCGCGGTGTGCCCGTGCTCGTGATAGGCTGGAGTCACAAGTACAAAGAAGTGCTGGATATGTTCGAATTGGGGATGTATGCCGTCGACTATTCCGGGCTTTCGGCGGAATCGATAGGACTGCGTTTCGACGAATTGATGCGAAACAAGGACGATATCCGCGCGTCGCTGAGAAAGAACTTGCCGAAGGTTTTGGAAAGTTCGCTCAGGAACATCGGCTTGATCGGGGACGTCTTCGACGCGACGGTCGCCGGCACGAAACTAAGGAACCGTTTCTTCGATTTTCGCGATCCGTCGCAATACATGGGGCCCGCCGTGGGCTGCCGGGTGGGCTACGCGAAAGACGAAGCGATGAGAGAGAGGGCCGCTTCGGGAGGGATGGTCACGACCCTGCTGTGCGAACTTTTGCGCGTGGGCGCCATAGACGGAGCTTGGGTGACGCGAAGCGTCGTGGACGACGGGGCACCCGCATACGAGACCTTCGTCGCGACCACGAGGGAAGAACTAATGGACTGTCGCAGCAGCATATATATGAGCATGCCGCTCGTCAAGCACATCGACGTCGTGAAAAACTTCGGCGGCAGGATTGCCGTTGTCATGCTGCCCTGCCAGATCAGGGCGCTGAACGCCATGATCGAAAGAGACGCTTCCCTGCGGGAAAAGATATCGCTCAGGATCGCGCTGTTCTGCAGCGGAAGTCACGGTGAGGGAGCGACCTTGTCGGCCTTGCGGGGACGCGGGATCTCACTTGCCGGAGCGCGGAGGATGTATTGGAGACAGGGGCATTGGCGCGGCGCGACGGTCGTGCAGTATCACGACGGAAGTGAAAAGAGAACCTCTTACTCGAAAGGCATAGGCGCGTACAGGAACGCCGGTTTTTTTCTGGAACGGCGATGCTACGTCTGCCAGGACCTGTTCGGAAGGGGATCGGATATCGCCTTCGGGGACATCTGGCTCAAGGAGATGAAATCCGAAGCGGTGAAATACAATTCCGCGGTCATCCATACAGAGGCGGGCGCTTCTTATTACAAAAAAGTTGCGGATGAAGGCGTATTTCACGAACGGCACATCTCCTTCCGCAGATTGATCATGGCTCAGAAACGGGCCTTGGTTTTCGATTTCAACTGCGCCGCCGCGAAACGGCGGCACTATGCGCGCTCCGGCCGGATCGTAAAGCTGAACACCGCGAACCCGTGCAGATGGAATCACGCATTGGCCGCTTTTTTTATGAGGTTGAATATGACGATCTCCGAAAAGAGGCCGGAACTGCCAGCGAAGATACCAGCGCCTCTCGTCTATTGCTACATGTTGTCGATCAGGGCGCTTTTGAATTTTTGAGGTTTCGGGTATTGTCCTCTGTGAGCGAAGGAAAGGACAAACGGCTTGAATAAGGCGATCATAGCTTGGATAGGTCGCATACTCATGATTGCGGCGATATGTTTTATCGTCTATCTGTTCCGGAAACAGCAGATAGATTTTTCGGTGTTGAATTCGGGGAAGATCATCGCCGGGTTGACGTTTGCCGCAGTCGTCTATGCGTTCAACATCGTTTTCGGGTCATTCTGTTATTGCTACATACTCGCCATCCTTTCGGGCAAGCGCCTGAACCGCCCTCGTGTGATGCGCGCCTACTGCGAGGCCAATATCTATCGTTACATACCGGGCAATGTCATGCATTACATAGGCCGCAACCGCATAGCGGCAAATGAGGATATCGCCTATGCCAACGTCAATATCGCCTCTTTGGTCGAGATAATCGCGCTTTCCCTGTCCGCGGTCATATTGTCGCTTCTGAGCGTCAACAGCATCGCCGTGGACTACCTGAAAAACATATCGCTCGAAACGAAGCATATCGTTTTCGTGGCGGCGGCTCTCTTGGTCATTGCGGTCGTCGTCCTTTTTTTTAGGAAAAAGTTGCGTAGGTTCGCGAGGGATTTCAAAGATAAGATCCTCAACGTGACGGTGCGACAGGGAGCGATTTTCTGCGGCGGCACCTGCGTCCGCTTGGTCGTCAACGCGCTGATTTATCTTTTCTGTCTTTCGCTGCTGGGCGTGACGGACATGGGGGAGTTCGCAGTCACGATCGCGGGGCTCTTCATCTTGTCGTGGCTGATAGGATTCATCACCCCCGGCGCTCCGGGAGGACTCGGCATACGAGAGGCGATGATGGTCATGTTTCTGAACCACGTCGTCAACGACGACGTTCTGTTCATCTCGGCGGTCGCTTTCAGGCTCATATGCGTCGCCGGAGACATAATGGCTTGGCTGGGCACGTGGCTGACCGGGCGGGGGAGTGAACCAATGTCATTTAGTTAAGCCTCCATAATTACGACAGACATTAAACCCCCAGCTATGCTGGGGAGAACGGAGTGAGCAGAAGCGTTACCAAGAGTAACAATCCTCCAATCTGATAGAATGGCAGAGGTTTCGCAAGCCAAAGCCAGCACCAGAGAGGAGGAACCCGAATGGGTAATAACAGTTTAGCACACACGAAATGGAACTGCATTTACCATATAGTATTTATCCCGAAATATCGGCGGAAAGTGCTGTATGGGCAGGTCAGACGGGATGTGCACGGCATATTGCGGGAGCAACGCGCCAAAAAAACTGTCCAAATGTTCCGCTCCGTTATAAATAGGAACGATAACAGATATCAACTCACCCATGCCTTGCCTTTCTTCCGCGACTTGTTTACCGTTTACTTTTTCCAAGAAATAGTATGGCATAATACCCATGCTTTTTTCGTCACTTATCTTCATAGCGCTGTTTCTGCCCGCGGTCCTTTTCCTCTACTATGTCGTCTTAAAAAAGACGAGGGCGGGACAAAACGTGTTGCTCTTACTCGCGAGCCTGTTTTTTTACGCGTTGGGCGAGCCGAAGTTCGTTCTTGTGATGCTTCTGTCGATAATCATGAACTGGGCTTTCGGCCTGCTTGCCGATAAATACGGGAAGGACAGAGGCGGCGGGACTCTGAAACAAGCGTCAAAAGCGAAGGCGGTATTGGTGGCGACGGTCGCTTTTAACATCGGCGTACTCTTCATTTTCAAATACCTGAACTTTGCCGTCGAAAACACGAACAGTCTCTTCGGTACGCGCTTTCCCATACCCGGGATAGCGTTGCCGATAGGCATATCTTTCTTTACCTTTCAGGCAATGTCGTATGTGTTCGACGTGTGGCGCGGCAACGCGGACGTGCAGAGAAGCCCGTTCAACGTCGGGCTGTACATATCCTTC
>JAISYN010000092.1 GCA_031269915.1 Synergistaceae bacterium | reverse complement strand
AGTTATGACGTTCGCATTTATCCCTGGCTCCTGTATGCCGTATGTCGTTTCCACTTCGACCACTCCTCTTAGTTTTATTCTGGTACGGATATTGACTTGAACTACGCCGACGTTCTCTTCTTTAACGCTCCTCTGGTTATCGATCACTTCGACATCCTTCACGTCGGAGGAAATTTTGGGAGGAGGATTTGTTAAAATTTCATCAACACTCACATCGAAAAATTCCGCGATACGGGTGGCTATTCCCAATGAAGGATTTTTTAATCCGTTCTCAATTTGAGAATAGTGATTCTGGGATATTCCTATTTCGTTTGCAACATCGCTTTGTTTCTTGGTATTCCTCAGTTCTTTGAGTTTAGCCGGATTAATCACGAGAGCACCTCCTTCCCACAACGCGATATTATATCCCAATAAGGGAATTGTCAAGTCTAAATATTCCCTGCGAGGGAATTGACTATTTATTACTTTGAGGGATAATAAAGATAGGTGATAGCCGTGTCTGTGAATGAAACCATTAAACGCTTGCGTTTGAAACGCCATATAAAACAAGTTGACTTAGCTAAACTTGTGGGCATTTCACAAAACCATTTAAGTCAAATAGAAAAGGGAATAAGAAAAGTTTCCCTTAAATTGCTTGATCAGTTTGCGGACGCTTTTGGCTTGGTTCCCGCCGATTTACTCGAAGAAATAAGGCCGATGATAGGCATTGAAGATACAGGCGAGGTTATCGCTTGGGCTCGTGAGCAAAGGGGGATGACGGTAGAAGAACTTGCGTCCGCAATAGATGAAACTCCTGAAACCTTAAAAAAATGGGAGAAGAACGGCAACCTTATAGACTCTGATAAGTTATATACCATTATTGATGCATTGAATACTACATATGACTATTTGTCAGGAGGAACAGATGATCCACGGCCTGTAGAGGAAGAGCTATCGCTAAAAGAAGTGCCGCCAAAACGCTCAAGGGACGAACCCGCGCCCAGAAATGGCGATCGTCTTGACCCGCGCACCATTCAGGCAATACACGAGATGGTAAGTGTCCCGGTGTTCGACCTGAGGACATGCGCCGGCAATGGATCGTCCCATATATTCGAGGACGTCGAAGTGCTGTACGAACTGCAGCTTCCTGCCGTCTGGGTTGGCCCGGTCTCCATAGACGACAACAGAAAACCCTTCCTCACGAAGATAAACGGCGACAGCATGTCAGAAGCGGGATTGCACGACGGGGCGCTGGCGCTGGTAAACCCAGCGGCGGACGTTCACAGCGGAGACGCGGCGATGGTCGCGTTCGGCCCTGACCGGGAAACGGCCCTGAAATGGGTCTACTATATGCCCGGCGGAGTGATAGAATTGCGCAGCGCGACGCCGGGGTTTCCGGTCTACAGCTTCACAAGAGATCAGCAAATGTCCGAGGAATCCCCATTGATAATAATCGGCAAGGTGATGGGGGAGTGGTCGGAACCGAAAAGGGGGTAAGCACAGCAAGGCGAGGCCGATGCTGTAAGATAGGCGGCGCTGGGGAGGCAAAGAGTAATGAAAAAGTTCCTGTTTATATTATATTTCGGGTTGTTTTTATATGCTCTTACAAAATTATGGATTACGTCTGGTTCTCCGTTTTGGGGATTTATTATATTTATATTATTAATTCCTATTTTCATAGCGCTTTTTGTCTTGGGCAAATTTTCTCTTGACTACATCTATGTAAAATATCCGAATTCCAGAGGAACCAAGGTGCTAAAGGGCATTGGTTCAATAGCATATGCTATTACCATGTGCATAGGAATACCTTTTGTTTTAATGAGTTTCATTTGCGGGGATAGAAACATAATGTCGTCTCTTGGCAACGCAATAAATAATTATGCAACAAAGAGTGCCGCCTCGAAAAAATACCCTAAGAATTCCTGAGGATTTCGCAGTCACAAATGACACACAAATCGCAGATATTGATATATAACGACATAATAATATGGATAATTGCCTTGATTATGCGTCAAAATCTGTTATTATTTCACTGTAAAGCGCTAATCCCCGCGGGGTTATATCCCTGCGGCCCCCGCGGTCCAGGGCACGGGGTTTTATCTTGCGGAGGCGAAAATTATTACACGGTCACCCCGCCTCATCCAGCACCCCCACCGCCTTCGCTTTCATCTCCGGCGCCAAGTGCGCGTACCGCAGCGTCATTTTCAGATCGGCGTGTCCCATCAATTCCCGCACCGTGTTCAGATCGACGCCCTTCATCACAAGCTGGCTCGCGAAGTCATGCCGCATATCATGCCAGCGGAAGTTTTCAATTCCGGCTTTTTCGAGAAGGTTCTTGAACGAGCTGCGGCAATCGTGCATTTTTCCGCCGCCCGGGGAAGGAAAGACAAACTCGCCTTTCGAGCGCTTGCGCCACTCGCAAAACGCGTCGCGCGCCGCGTTATTCAGGGGCACGTAATACGTCCGTCCGGATTTCCCCTCTTCCCCGCGCAGCGTCAGTATCTTTTTATCCATGTCGACATCGGCCCACCGCAAAGCGAGTAAAGCGCCGCGCCGCGCTCCGGTGTTGAGCGATATTATGACCATGGGCTTCAAGTGATCGGCCGATCTCCGATCTCGCTCGTCGAGGGCCGCCGTCAGGCGAGCTCTTTCGTCCGGCGAGAGATATCTCACGAGCGGCTGCGAGTCGCGCTCCTGAAGCGACTCAAGCTGGAACAAGGGGTTCGCGCCAAGTATCTTGCGCTTGTATCCCCAGTTTATCGCCGCCTTTAACGCTGTCATGTCGCGGTTGACGCTCGACGCCTTTACCTTTTGGAGCCGCTCTACCCGCCAGCGCTCAACGCGAGCCGCGTCAATGTCCTTGATTTTCGTACCGAATAAAAACGAGAAACACAGCTTTATTTTGGCAATTGTCTCACTGCCGGTTTTTCGGTTTGCGCTCACCCAAGGGAAATAATGCTCATCCAGATACTCGCCAAGCGTCGGGTCGTTTCTCTTTTTTCCGATGTCTTCACCCAGCGCCGCGCGGGCAAGAAATTCCCTGGCCTTTTCGCGGGCTTCCGCGACCGTAAAAAGCTCGGCGCGCCCCAGTTTGTGCGCTATCCTCCGCCCGTCTTTTTTCCGGTAATCGATGTAATACAGTTTATTCCCCGAAGGCTCGACGCGGAGCATTAATCCCTGTAATATATCGTCATGCAAAGTATATCTTTTATTTTGTGGTTCGGCTTTTTGCACAATCGTTTGAGTAAACCGCGTCCGCAAGATGATCACCTCGGAGTTTTCAGAATCCGCATAGAATCCGAAATGATTATACCACGACGCGGATACACGAAAATATATACAAATAACAGTCGCTCAAACCTTTGGTATCACCCATTTCTCTTTATAAATAAAAACATAAAGACATCTACAAGAATACCTTATGCTCCCTCACACGGAGGAGGTCACAGGTTCGAAACCTGTGTTGCCCACCAGGAAATAGCAAGGGCTCGGGAGATTTTAATCCCGAGCCCTTTATTTTCTCTGTCCTCCGAATGTCCTCCAATTTTTGTATATTGATACCTTGATTTTGACGCATCGCGCAAAAAAAAAAGTAAATGCTGCGGCCCTGTGTTCAGCGTACCGCGCATTGCGCTTTGAGAGGGGACAGTTTATAATGCCGGGTATGATGCTTTTGAAGTTTGCCCGTTACTACAAACCGCACTTGAAATTGTTCATATTCGACATGTTTTGCGCTTTTATGACAGCCATATGTAATATGTTTTATCCTATGATAACTCGAAGGATGATAAACTCGTACATCCCCGATAAAGAGATCACGTTCATCGCGGTATGGAGCGTCGCGCTTTTCGTGATATATGCCGCCAAGGCCGGGTTTGTCTACGCTATACAGTATTTCGGGCATGTGATGGGCGTCAGGATACAACTCGACATAAGGAAGGACGCGTTCAACCACCTCCAACGCCTGCCTTTTTCGTATTTCGACAGGACACAGACTGGCGGAATAATGTCGCGCATAATAAACGACACTTTCGAGATAGCCGAACTCGCGCACCATGGACCGGAAGACCTGTTTCTGTCGGTAATTCTGCTTACCGGATCGTTCGCGCTCTTATGCGCTATGGATCCTGTCCTTACGGCGTCGATATTTGCCTTCGTCCCCTTTTTGTTCTGGTTTGCCCACAGGCAGAGGCGCAATCTGTCTAGCACCTCCATGAAAAGCCGTGCGCGGATAGGGGAGGTCAACTCCGATCTGCAGAACAGCATAGCCGGGGTCAGGGTAGCGAAGGCTTTCGAGACGTTGGAACACGAGCGTGAAAAGTTCCGAACGGGTAACAGCTCTTATGCGATGGCCCGCGGACTCCAGTACAAGGCTATGGCCGAGTTTTCCTCCGGAACGGGCCTGATACTGGATCTGCTGATGTTGGTCACTCTCATAACGGGGGGCTTTTTCGCGTATATGGGGCGCATAGGGGTGGGGGAGTTTACCGCGTATCTGCTCTTTGCCGGGCTTTTCACGGAGCCGATAAAAAGACTCATCAACTTTGTCGAACAGCTCCAGACCGGAATGACCGGTTTTGTCCGCATACAGGAACTGATGTCCGAGACCCCGGAGGCGGATACCGAGGGAGCGGTCGAATTGAGGAGCGTGCGCGGCGAAATTTCGTTTGAAAATGTCTCGTTCAGCTACGACGGGGGAGAGAGAGTCCTCTCCGGCATAGACATTCGCGTCGCTCCCGGCGAAACCGCGGCGTTGGTCGGACCTTCCGGAGGCGGAAAAACCACGCTCTGTCACCTGCTGCCGAGATTCTACGAACCGGAGTCAGGCAGAATAACCATAGACGGACGCGACATTCGCGGGTACACGCTCTGTTCGCTCCGCGGCAGCATCGGAATAGTACAGCAGGACACATATCTGTTCGCCGGCACGATCCGGGATAACATCGCGTATGGCAATTTCGAGGCCACGGACGAGATGATACGGAACGCGGCCAGAAGCGCCAGTATCGACGAATTTATAGATTCTCTGCCGGAGGGGCTGGACACTTACGTTGGCGAACGCGGCGTGATGCTGTCCGGAGGG
>JAISYN010000022.1 GCA_031269915.1 Synergistaceae bacterium | reverse complement strand
TCCTCCGGCGCCTTGTCTATCATGTCGAACGGCGTGAAGTCCGCGTATCCCTTCCGCGAAAGCGTCTTCGTTATCGCCGCCGTCAGCGTCGTCTTACCGTGGTCGATATGACCTATCGTTCCTATGTTCAAATGCGGCTTCGTTCTCTCGTATTTCGCCTTTGCCATCTCTTGTCATCCTCCTTGTAATTCTTTGGATTTTTATAATTTGATTTTCACTGATGCTTGAGCAATTTATCGGCCACGTCTTGTGAAACTTCCTCGTAATGATCGAAGGTCATAGTGTATGAGGCCCGTCCCGACGTCTTGCTCCTGATGTCGGTGGCATACCCGAACATCTCCGCAAGAGGCGCGTAAGCTTTTATCACGCGGGCATTGGCTCTCATTCCCATACCTTCAACCTTGCCTCTCCTGGACGAGAGATCTCCTATCACGTCGCCCATGTATTCCTCCGGAGTTACAACTTCCACGCTCATTACGGGTTCCATAAGAACCGGATCCGCTTTCTTCATGGCTTCTTTGAAAGCCATCGAGCCAGCAATCCGAAATGCCATTTCCGAACTATCCACATCGTGATAACTTCCGTCGACAATGGAAACCCTCACTCCTATAACAGGGTAGCTTCCCAGCACTCCATTATTCATCGCTTCCTCAACGCCCTTTTGGGCTGCCGGAATGTACTGTCTTGGGACAGTTCCGCCGATTATCTTGTCCTGCCACTCGTAACCGATATGTCCCTCAAGCGGCTCTATTTCGATAACTACATCACCGTACTGCCCGTGGCCTCCACTCTGGCGGACGAACTTACCCTGGGCGCGCGCCGCAGTTCTGATCGCTTCCCGGTAGGCGACTTGAGGACGGCCGACTTTGACTTCGACATTGAATTCCCGCCTGAGCCTGTCAACTATGATATCCAGGTGCAACTCTCCCATGCCCGCTATTATCGTCTGTCCGCTCTCCTCGTTCACGGAAACCCTGAACGTAGGGTCTTCCTCCGATAGAGATTCCAAGCCCTTGGAGAGTTTTATCTGATCGGCTTTGCTCATCGGTTCGACCGCCAGGTCAATGACAGGCTCCGGGAATACAAGATTCTCCAGCATGACCGGATTATTCTCCATGCAGAGCGTGTCGCCCGTGCATACCTGCTTCAAGCCGGGAATGGCCACTATCATCCCCGCGGTCGCTGATTCCATCTCCTCGCGTTTATTGGCATGCATGCGAAGAATGCGCCCCACGCGTTCGCGTTTTCTGGAATTGACGTTGTAGACAGTCGTCCCGTTCGTTATCCTGCCGGAATAAACCCGGCAAAAAGCAAGACGCCCAACAAACGGGTCCACCATTATCTTAAAAGCCAAGGCCGCAAACGGCGCGTCCTCATCCGGGACGACTGATACCTCGCACTCGGGATGATCCGGATTCACCCCGTGGAGCGACGGGAGGTCGAGCGGGCTGGGAAGATAATTCACAACCGCGTCGAGCAGAGGCTGCACGCCTTTGTTCTTGAACGCTGATCCGCATAGTACCGGTATGATATCGAGCGACACGGTGTTTTTGCGGATAGTCGTCTTTATCAGATCGGCCGGAACATCCGAACCATCGAGGAACAGCCGCATTATTTCGTCGTCGAAATCCGCGAGTGTTTCAATCATAGAATCACGGGCGGCGCGCGCTTCCTCAATGAGCTGGGGAGGGATGTCAGCCGCCTTAAATTCCTGTCCGAGGTCGTCCTCGTATACTATCGCCTTGAACGTCACCAGGTCGACCATCCCCACGAAACCGTCCTCCACCCCGATCGGTATCTGTATGGGAACAGCCCGAGCTCCAAGCCTTTCCTTTATTTCGCCGACGACATTCATATAATCGGCTCCGACGCGATCCATCTTGTTGATGAACGCAACGCGCGGAACCCTGTATTTATCAGCCTGGCGCCACACCGTTTCGGACTGCGGCTCGACGCCGCCAACCGCGCAGAAAACCGACACGGCCCCGTCGAGCACCCTCATCGAGCGCTCGACCTCGACTGTAAAGTCCACGTGCCCGGGCGTATCAATAATATTGATAATAAAATCCCCCCAATGACACGTCGTAGCGGCGCTGGTAATGGTGATCCCGCGCTCGCGCTCCTGCTCCATCCAGTCCATCGTGGCCGCGCCTTCATGTACCTCCCCAAGCTTATGTTTCCGCCCGGTATAGAAGAGTATCCGCTCCGTGGTTGTGGTCTTTCCGGCGTCGATATGGGCCGCTATGCCTATGTTCCGGATTGTCGCAAGATCAATTTTCCCCATGATACTTGTCCTTCATTCCGTTCGATAAACGCCTCAAAAATTTTCCCGTAACTTAATCATTACCAGCGATAATGCGCGAACGCCTTGTTAGCTTCCGCCATGCGATGCGTGTCCTCGCGTTTTTTCACAGAACCGCCCTCGCCCCTGCACGCATCCGCGAACTCGCGGGCCAGCCGTTCAACCATGGGGATGCCTTTGCGCGAGCGCGAATATTGGATTATCCAGCGAATCGCCAAAGCCTGCGCTCTGTCCTCGCGAATCTCGACCGGAACCTGATACGTCGCCCCGCCAACTCGCCTGGGGCGAACTTCTATCTGAGGCCTGACATTGCCCATAGCCTTCTCGTAAACTTCAGTCGGCTCAATATTGAGACGGGAAGCGGCGATTTCCAGCGCGCCGTACATTATTCCCTCCGCAATACTCTTTTTGCCGTCAAGCATCAGGCAGTTTACGAATTTAGCTATAGACGGACTGAAATAGACTGCATCAGGAGGAGTAATCCTCGGTTTTATTTTTCCTTTACGCGGCATCGATCATGCTCCTCTCTTATTTTTTAGGCGTCCGCGCGCCGTACTTCGAACGGCTCTGTTTGCGGTTTTCAACGCCTCCGCAGTCCAATGTTCCGCGGATAATATGATAACGAACGCCGGGCAGATCTTTGACGCGGCCGCCGCGAACCAATACGACCGAATGTTCCTGAAGGTTGTGTCCCATGCCAGGAATATATGCCGTAACTTCTATGCCATTCGTCAAACGCACACGAGCGACTTTGCGGAGAGCCGAATTCGGCTTCTTTGGAGTTACCGTGTAAACGCGCGTGCAAACTCCTCTGCGCTGTGGATTTTCCTGAAGGGCAGGCGCGGTAGAACGCGTCCTCTTGTCGTGCCGCCCATGCCTTATAAGTTGTGCAATACTTGGCAAATTATCTCCTCCTCTAACCTTTGTTATCAAATTTTTGCGACATCGGCAAAAGCCGTCGCGCGAAAAGCTACACACATTACACGCCATCGAACATTAAAGCGTCCGAGGAGCAAAGCGAAGTTAATCATATCAGCACGTTCCTACCCTGTCAAGGCTGATTTTCAGACGGGCACAGCCGTTTCATAAATTTCCGATTAATGCCGGGAAGTGGTCTTCGTTAAGTACGGCTTTTATCATGCTTTGTCTGGCGCTGATTTTCAAATGATTTTTCTTCACATAGGTACGATGGACGAGGAGGCTATGCGTGTTTGAAGGGGTTGGGGCGCGCGGAGCGCCCCAACCGTATCCAAATATCCGCTATCTTCTCTTTCTCAGCGCGACAGCGGCGATTGCCGCCGCGGCGAGCGGCAGAACTCCGAACCCGGCGGCGCAGCCGCCCGAACCGTCAGGGGCGGACGCGTTCGCGGGCTTGGCTGCAAACTCGAAGGGGTCCACGACTTTGCGGTCAGCCTTGCCGTCGAACACCAGCAGGTATTTTTCATTTTCGCTGAGTTTGACGCCGTACTTTCCGCCGACTATACTGTCAGAGTCATCGGGCGCCTGGTCGTCAACCGCTATCACGAA
>JAISYN010000309.1 GCA_031269915.1 Synergistaceae bacterium | reverse complement strand
TTCGTTAATCTGCATATATATACCTCATACAGACATTCAGACGGCAGTATTATGAATAATTTTCGACCTGTGTAAGTGCCAAACTCCACTTACACATCATGAAGATTGATAACACAGGATTTGAATAGTATCGGGGTTATTAAGCATTAAAATGGATAATATGAGACGCTAAACCAAACATCCCTTATCTACGCCATTTGTTTAATTACCTTATCCATATCCAATCCAATAGACGCGGTAATCCGCTCGCCGTATTCCTTATCCGCCAGCAGACAATGCACAGCGTGTCGGTATTTGATATTTTCAGAGACAGGCGCGATGTCGGCGGCGGTGTTTGAGATCAAGACCGCGCGTTTATCTTCGGTCATCAATCTGTAGAGGTCGCCGCCCGCGCGGAAGCAGTCGTCTGTGGGGTCGTCCTTCGGATCGTAGCGGTAAGCCGCGCCTTCCAAATCCAGCGGAGGTTCCGTGACCTCCGGCCGCGCCGTCCACGCGCCGTAACTGTTGGGCGTGTAAGCGAGCGTACCGCCGTAATTACCGTCCACGCGCATCGACCCGTCCCTGTGCGAGTCATTCACTTCGCATTTGGCTTGATTAACAGGAATCAAATTATGATTGATTCCAAGACGATACCGTTGGGCGTCGCCGTACGCGAACAGCCGCCCCTGCAAAAACCTATCCGGCGAAAATCCTATGCCCGGAACGACATGCGCGGGCGCGAACGCGGATTGCTCCACCTCAGCGAAGTAATTCTCGGGATTGCGGTTGAGTTCCAGTTCTCCGACCTCGATCAGCGGGAATTCCCTATGCCTCCAGATCTTTGTGATGTCAAACGGGTTCTCATAGTGATTCCTTGCCTGCTCTTCCGTCATAACCTGTATGTACATCTTCCAGCGCGGAAAATCGCCGCGCTCAATGGACTCGAAGAGGTCCCTTCCGTGGCTTTCCCTATCCATACCGCTGACTTTCATCGCTTCCTCATTGGAAAGGTTCTTAATGCCCTGCAGCGTATGGAAATGAAATTTGCACCAGATACGCTCGTTCTTCTCGTTATAAAGTGAGAACGTATGCTCGCCGAAGAAGTGCATGTGCCTGAAAGAGGCGGGAATACCCCTATCCGACATGACGATGGTTATTTGATGAAAACACTCCGGCAGCAGCGTCCAGAAGTCCCAGTTATTCTGAGCTGAACGCAGACCCGAACGCGGATCGCGCTTTACAGCGCGGTTAAGACCGGCGAAATTATGTACGTCACGAATGAAAAATGTCGGCGTATTGTTCCCGACCAAATCCCAATTGCCTTCCTCCGTGTAGAATTTACAGGCCACGCCGCGGATATCGCGTTCGGCGTCAGCCGCGCCGCGCTCGCCCGCCACTGTGGAAAAGCGTACGAAACACTCCGTTACCTTCCCCGGCTGTAATACTTTCGCGCGGGTATATTCCGATATGTCTCCCGTAACGGTCAGCTTGCCGTAAGCGCCCCAACCCTTGGCGTGCATCCGGCGTTCGGGGATTACTTCCCTGTTGAAATGCGCCATCTTTTCCAGCAGCCATACGTCCTGCAAGAGAACAGGCCCGCGCGGTCCGGCGGTCATAGAATTCTCGTTATCGGGAATAGGCGCGCCCACTTCGTTTGTCAGTTTCTTTTCTTTGTTCATATTGTACCCCTTTCATAATTCTTATTCGGCGTGTCAGCCATCACAAGGAAAGCCCCATGATCAACATCCATATGTATACACAGGTCTTTGGCAGCATCAACATCCCGACAGCCGGACGCTTCTTCGCCAGCAGCACGACGGGTATATAGAACGCGAAGCTGAGCGTAATTGCCAGCCACATCAGGCTCAGCGGACCGCCTTCGCCCGAGAACGCCCTCACCGCGAAGAGTGCCGCCACAATCATCCCCAGCGCCAGAAACGGTATGTTCCTGTACAGGCTCCAGCGATTTTCGCCGGTTCTCCGGCCCAGCCAGTCATTCGCCGGCATCAGGCACAGAATCACGCGCGCGGCGGCGAGCGTGTAGATCAATGCGGACAGAAGCGCATGGCGGGGAATCCCATAAAGGGAGACATATACCTCATAGAGCAGCAGATAAAAGACCGTCATGGTGATCGACGTTACGCACAGCCCTATCCCGCGCGCCGAGGCAAGCCTCTCATTCCCGCTGAAATAGACGGATAGTATTCGGGGCGTGAGATGAAACGCGTCGCCGGCGATAAGCGTCAAAGCCATAGCTCCGTACAGCGCGCGCGTATGGTTCGCTCCGGCCGCGGCAAGCAGAAGTACGGCGATCGAGATGCCGGATACAAGGTAGAGAGCGTCGAACACAGACTCAGCGATCGCCGCCGCTTTCGGCTTGTTTTCATTCATCGCGTACACATCCTTTCCGCCGCAATCCTCGCAGATATAGCTCACCGTCAAATCCAGTCCGATAACTCCGACGCCAATCTTCTCCCCAACCCCATTTCGCTATATCCGCGATACTGACATCGCTCATGCGACCGCAGCGCGCGCAGATTTTATGCTGATGCGGCAGTAGGTTCCGTTCGAAAAAATCCGGAGCGTTAGCGCGGCGAACCCGGCGGATTTGGTTATTGTCCGCAAATTGATTCAAATTGCGGTACACCGTGCCCAGCGCGATATTCGGCAGCTTCACTTTGAGTTCCTGATAGATCCGCTCCGCGGTCAGATGCTGGTTTGAGTTCATAACAAACGCCAGAATTTCATTTTGCGTATGCGTCATGTCGCAGCACTGCCTCTCAAAATTGAAATAACGCCAACTTTCAATTAGTATTCTAGCAGATTTTGAGAGCGTTTGGCATATTATTTATACGTCTGTCGCGCTTCGCTTTCCGCGCTTGAGGTTTTCCGGGAACCATCCCTTGTTCACACGCTCCTCCTGCTCGTGGAGTTCCTTAATGCTCCAAAACGCGGTGAACCCCAGTACCGCGAGGAGGGAAGAAAAGACGCCGCCGCTGATAAACAGCGAAACAACGCAGGCGATAATCCCAACTGCGAGAAACAGCGGCCATACCCTTTTGCCAAAAAAATATTCCGTCTTAATGACAATCGGGTGAAACACGCCTATGATGACAAACGCGGCTAAACCGATTAGGATACCTGAAATGTTCATACTGTTTTCCTTTCCGCGGAGGCGTTCTTTAAATAATAAGAACGATTCTCATATTTATTATAGCAGATTTTTCTACGCTGTCAATATTAATATGTACCGCGTGAAGGATATTATTCTGGGGTAAGCGGTAAACCACCGTTTGGCGGTAATAAGATCCTATCTTGGTTATGCCGCGGCCAGGAATATATCCCTCCTGCAGATACAGTTGAACATTGAGGAGGTGCCTTTTCTTAAATTGCCGAAACAGATCAGGCCGATCATCGAAGACGAAGACGCACTAAAGGCGTTTCTTGACGCTCCGCCCAACACTCGAATCGGAGTCAGGGATACCATGATTATTTCGTTGCTGTTTGACACGGCAATCAGGGCTGACGAGCTGATTCATCTGGATCTTCGGGATATAAATCTCAAATCGGAGGTTCCATTCGCATTCATTCATGGTAAGGGCAACAAGGAAAGAGCCGTACCCATGACGGAGGGAACTATAAGACTTGTGGAGGCTTATATCACGGAATACCATAATAAACGGAAGGATTACGACCATCCTTTTGTGTATACGGTGATCCATGGGCAAACCCATCATATGTCAGAAAGAAATCTGGAACGGATCGTCAAGAAGTATGCGGACATCGTAAGGTATGCTTTCCCTGGCCTTCCGAAAAACGTCTACCCGCATTTACTGCGCCGAACTCGGGCGACCGGATTGTATCGCGATGGTGTAGGCATAGAGCTGATTGCGTCCACTCTTGGACGTGCATCAATACAGACGACAAAAGACCACTATGCATACCCTTCGCTGGAGCAGAAACGTGAGGCTTTGGAGAAGGGGCAGACTGGCACACTCTCTTCTCCTGATGAAGAGCAGGAATGGCCCGATGACGAAGATGAATTTGTGGAGCTTTGTGGGTTAAGATAGATATTTTAAGCACATCTTTTTATTCTGCGTCTGGTAAAATTCCCCTTGAATTCAAGGTTTCGAAAAAAAAGATGCGCATAACAAAAGGATGCGCATAAGATCCGCCAGAGGTTGTGGTATGTACCGTAAATGTCTTCATCCTGCATGCAGATTTCGGATGTAATAATTAGGTTGTATCCGGCGAATTGCATGTCCTTGTCGATGGCTTTCTGGTTAAGGCTGACGTGGGCTTTATTGCCGTTTTCATCTGTGAAGCTCACGTATTTTCCAGTTTCTCCGAGGTCGTCCCTCTTTGCCTTCGATAGGGTTAGAGCCTTTGCCTTCTCAACCATCCTGTTGATCTCATACTTCTTTTTGGCTGCGAGCTCGGGGTTATATGTAACATGTGGGCCGGAAAAAGTCGGCTTTTTTTCAATTGATGTCTTGACGAAATAAAAACAATGTGCTACTATAAAGTATAGTAAATCTATATGCTTTATAAAAATTAGGAGGAGCGACCATGCATAAGCGTATCAGCAATGTCAACATCATCGTTTGCAGCGTATCTGCCATGCGCATGTCTTGTTGCGCTTGTATGCCCATGTGCAGCACCCTTCCTATACCAAAACCCGCATAATTTATTCGTCTGTGTAAAGGCACAGTTCGCATAAATGCGGACTGTGCCTTTTTTATTCTCAGGAAACCATTTTATGGCAACAGCCTCCGCCTCGGCAGCGGACTCAGCTGAACAAAAATTTATAGCCGGAGAAAGAGGATTTTACAATGAGCACCTTAAAAGAAAGAACCTTTACGAGGAGTAGCTGAGATGTCTTTTGATTTTGACACTTTGAAGGTGCAGGCCGGTTATACCGCTGCTCAGCACAACAACGCGGTCTCCGTACCGATTTATCAGACTGCCGCTTTCGCTCTGGGCGACAGCTATCGGGCTGACCGTCTGTTCTCCTTTTCGGAGGATGCTCCGATTTACACCAGACTTTCCAACCCCACTGTGGATGTATTGGAAAGACGGTTAGCTGCTCTGCATGGCGCGGCTGGCGCCATCGCACTGGCCTCCGGCATGGCGGCGGTATCCTATGCACTGCTGAATGCGGCGGGAAAAGACGGTAGAATTCTAACCACCTCCCGGCTGTACGGCGGTACGGTTGACGCGTTCTCCTCCATATATCCTGATCTAGGGTTGGAAATGGACGTCGTGGAAAACCCCGACGATCACGCTGAATTTGAGCGTGGGTTGCACAGCAACACACGAGCGATTTTCATTGAAAGCCTAACTAACCCCTTTGTCACCATTCCGGACTTTGAAGCCATTGCCGGTATTGCCCACGCCCATGGGATTCCGCTGATCGTGGACAACACCGTAGCCACACCGTACTTATTCAATCCCTTTGAGCATGGCGCCGATATTGTGGTTTACTCGGCGACAAAGGCGCTTTCTGGACACGGCAACGTCATCGCCGGCGTGGTGTTGGAGAGTGGGGCATTCGACTATGGCAACGGCAACTTCCCGCAGTTTGAACGACCGCTGTGGTTCCTGCGAGACGGTGCCGACAATGAACGGAATATCCTGCAAGTGTTTCCGGATATTCCGTTCACCGGAAGGCTGCGTGCAGTCCACTTGAACTATCTGGGCGCGGCGCTTTCCCCCTTCGACGCATATCTGATCCTGCTGGGATTGGAAACGATCTCGGAGCGGGTGGAGAAGCAAGTCAAAAACACCGGCGCCGTACTGGAATATTTAGAGAACACCCTCCATGTCTCTTGGGTGCGCCACCCATACGCCAAAGGAAACCGCTACGGAGAACTGGCTGAACGATACTTTCCTAAGGGACCGGGCGCTATTTTGTCCTTTGGTTTCAAGGGAACGGAAAAACAAAAACGGGCCTTTCTCGCAGCAACCAAGGTTTTTGGGTATCAGGCCAATATCGGTGACGTCCGCTCGCTCATCATCAATCCCGCACAGACCACTCACGTGGAGCTCACATCGGAACAGCGCAAGCTGGTTGGATTGAGCACAGACACCATTCGTCTCTCATTGGGGTTGGAAAGCACGAAGGACCTCATTGCCGACCTGAAGCAAGCCTTTCAAACGGCGTTCGGTGAATCGCAATGAGCAAGCTCACCATACGCACCGCCGACGAACGGGATGTTGGGTTGATTTTGGACTTTATCATCAAGTTGGCGATATACGAGGGAATGGGCGGCCAGGTGACAGCCAGCGCAGCGGATATCCGCACCTCGCTTTTTGAGCGCAAGCAGGCAGAGGTCATCATCGGGGAAGTAGACGGAATCCCCGCTGCATTCGCACTGTTCTTCCATAATTACTCGACATTCCTCGGGATGGCAAATCTATTCCTGGAAGACTTGTTCGTGCGAGAAAGGTACAGAGGCAGCGGGATTGGCGCCGCCATGCTGCGGAAACTGGCACAGATCGCGCAGGAGCGGGGTTGTAGACGTCTTGACTGGCTGGTACTGGACGACAACGTCAAGGGCGCTGCATTTTATCACAAGCATGGCGCAACTGCTTTGACCGACCGCAGAGTATTCCGCCTTGACGGTAAACGGCTCACCGCCTTTGCCAAACACAAATCTCTCGAAACAGGAGGAGAATCATGAGCAAAGTCAATTTATCCTTAACGGAGGTGCAGATTCGGGAAATTCGGATCAACTCCATCACCGGCTTTCAGGGCAGCGCCGAAGAACTGGTGGAATGCTCCCAACATGGGCTGAAGGACAAAAACCGGTCTTTCAGCCAGTGCCTGGGATGCACCACCTCAAAGGCAGCCTGTATGACCATTCTGGTCCAGGACGGAGCAGTCATCAGTCACGGTCCCGTGGGTTGTTCGTCCTGTTATCACGAGTTTGCCTTTACCTACCGCGTCAATTCTCCGCTGCGGGGTGTGGAAAATCCGACCCAGCGTAAAATCTATTCCACCAACCTGCAGGAGAAGGACACCGTATACGGCGGTGGGCAAAAGCTGTCCAAGACCATCCACGAGGTCCACAAGCGCACAGGTGCGAAGGTCATCTTTGTGCTGACCACCTGCGCTGTGGGCATCATCGGCGACGATGTGAACAGCATCTGCGAAGAAGCGGAGGAAGAGCTGGGCGTTCCTGTGGTGGCGATTTTCTGCGAAGGTTTTAAGTCCAAGGTGTGGACGACAGGCTTTGACGCGGCCTATCACGGCATCGCCCGCAAGCTAATTGAGAAACCCCGCCAGCGTAAATCCGACGTCATCAACGTCATCAACTTCTGGGGCTCGGATGTTTTCAAGGACTGGTTTGCTGAATTCGGCGCGGTACCCAATTACATCACCCCTTACTCCACGCTGGAAAGCCTCCGCTGGTCGTCCGAATCGGCGGCGACCGTACAGGCGTGTTCCACATTGGGCTCCTATCTTGGAGCGGCGCTGGAACAACAATTCGGCGTCCCTGAGCTGCCCACTGCACCGCCCTATGGTATCGCACAAACCGACCGCTGGTTCCGGGCCCTTGGCAAGCTACTGGGTAAGGAGGATGTGGCCGAGCGGGTGATTGCCAAAAAGAAGGCGGAGTATCTACCGCAGATCGAGACCATCCGTGAAAAGCTGGCGGGCAAAACCGCTTATGTGGCGGCCGGCGCCGCCCATGGCCATGCGCTTCTGGGTGTGTTGGCTGAACTGGGTTTGAAGGCTCAAGGCGCCGCCATCTTTCACCACGATCCGCTGTACGACAACGGTGTGGCTGAAAACGACCAGCTGGCGCAGCGCGTAAATGACTACGGCGATGTTCCCAACTTCAACGTCTGCAACAAGCAGGAGTTTGAACTGGTGAATTCCCTCAATCGCATCCGTCCCGATATTCTTCTGGCCCGTCATGGCGGCATGACCCTTTGGGGTGCAAAGCTGGGTATTCCATCGCTGCTCATTGGCGACGAACACTACACGATGGGATATGAGGGTTTGGTCAACTATGGCCAGCGCCTCATTGAAACGCTGGAAAACGATGAATTCGTCAAGAATCTGGAACGGCACGCTATCAACCCTTACACCAAATGGTGGCTCGCTCAGGAACCGTACACATTTTTACAGCGAGGGGCGGGCAAATGAGCAAAGTCGGACTCATTGAACAGGAGCGATACGTCTGCGCCATCGGCGCACTGCAGAGCGTGGTCGCCATCCCCCGTGCTGTGCCGATCTTGCATTCCGGCCCCGGCTGCGGGGACATGATTCAGGGATTCTTCGAGCGCTCCACCGGCTATGCCGGTGGCAGCACCTCTCCCTGCACCAATTTTACGGAAAAGGAAGTGGTGTTTGGCGGCATCGACCGCCTGCGCAAAATCGTTGCCAATACCTACAAGGTATTGGATACCGATTTGCAGGTGGTGCTGACCGGCTGTACGGCGGGCATTGTCGGCGATGACGTTGACAGCCTCGTGGATGAATTCCGCAGCGAAGGCCGGCCCATCGTATCGGTGGAAACGCCCGGATTCAAGTGCAGTAACTTCGAGGCCCATAGCTTAGTGGTCAACGCGATCATCGACCAGTACGTGGATGGCTATTCAGAAGAGAATCCCGCCCGCAGCGAGAAAAACACTGTGAACGTCTTTGCCTCTATTCCGTATCAAGACCCGTTTTGGAAAGGAAACCTCGCCGAATACAAGCGTCTGCTGGCCGGTATTGGCCTCAAAGCACAAGTGCTGTTCGGCCCCCAGTCCCAAGGGGTAACAGAGTGGCAGCGGATTCCCCGGGCAAACTTCAACCTCCTCATCTCCCCATGGTATGGACTGCCCATCACCGAGCATCTGGAGCAAAAGTACGGCCAGCCCTTTACGCAGTTCCCTCATATTCCCATTGGAGCAAACGCGACAGAGAAATGGCTGCGGCAGGTCATCGCTTATGCGAAGGAACAGGGTGCGGAGATTGACGAGACAAAGGCGGAAGCCTTTTTACAAAGTGAAATCCACTCGTTTTATGAGGAAATCGACAACCTGGCTACCTTCCTGTTGGAGTTTCGCTATGGATTGCCGAACCATGTCCACATTTTTCACGATGCGGGTTATGTGCTTGGGCTTTCCAAGTTCCTGCTGCATGAGGTTGGAATTATTCCTAAGGAACAGTTTATCACCGATAACTCGCCGGAGCGGTTCCAGGAAGAAATCATCGCCGATCTCAAAGCGACCTCCGATAAACGGGATATTCCACTGTTTTTTGAGCCGGATGCCGGCCGGGCTCAGGATTTCCTGCGGGGTATTTCCCACAGCGGCCGGGGGCTGATTATTGGCAGCGGCTGGGAAAAGGAATTGGCCGCTGAAAAGGACGCGGATTTTTTGAGCGCTGCGCTGCCGTCCCCCTACCGGCTGGTGCTTACCAGCAACTACGCCGGCTTCAGCGGCGGGCTGCGGGTGATTGAAGACATTTACAACACGGTTCTGCCGACGTACCGATAGGAGGCCGATATGAACGCACGGATCGCTTTCTCAGCGAAGCGGGTGCGAGGATCTATAATATCATCTCGCAGATCCCCCAGCACAAGCTGGTCGGTGTTCCGCACCAGGCTGCGGCTTGATTGACGGCACACGAACAAAAGCAGAGGAATACATCAACGTATTCCGGCATTGCCGGCGATGCCGTGCCGACGCGGCGGGTATCTCCGGTGGCGCTGATGTGTCGGCACAGTCGTATGTTCGTCCTGTGAGGCTGGAAAACACCTTCTCTCACGGCTGATATAAATAGAAAACGAAAGGTTGTGGTGTTATATGTGCAGCGACTGTGATATGTGCGATACGTCCGACCGACGGCGAAGGCAAACGTGAAAGGAGCCAAATTTATGGCAAACGAGACACAGACAACAGCGTATCGGTTTGATACGCAAAAAGTGCGGGCAGGTTACGAGCCGAAGGATCACAACTACGCCGTATCGCCGCCCATTTACCAGACCACATCTTATGATTTTCGGGATGTGGAGCATGCAAAGAATCTCTTCTCTTTTTCGGAAATCGGAAACCTCTATACCCGCGTGGGTAATCCAACCGTAGCGGTATTGGAAGAGCGTGTCAAGACGCTGGACGGCGCAGCGGCGGCAATTGCCCTGGCTTCCGGCATGGCAGCCATCAGCTATACCCTGCTGAACCTCGCGGAAGGCGGCGGCCGCATTTTGACATCCCCTTACCTGTATGGCGGCAGCGCCGACAGTTTCAAAAAGATCTACCCGAAGCTGGGCGTTCAATTTGATTATGCCAAAAACATTTTGGGTCCGGAGAAGCTGGCGGAAGAAATCACGCCTGACACCAAAGCGATTTTTGTGGAGAGCATCAGCAACCCCAACACAGTACTGTTGGATCTGGACGCCATTGCCAAGGTTGCCCATGCGCATGGAATTCCCCTTGTGGTGGACAATACCGTGGCAACACCCTATCTCTACAATCCCATTGCCCACGGCGCGGATATCGTGATCTATTCGGCCACGAAAGGGCTCAACGGCCACGGTAATCTCATTGCCGGACTGGTGCTGGAAAGTGGGCGCTTCAACTGGCAAACCGAAAAATTCCCGCAGTTTTCCGAGAAGTATTATACCTTGCGAGACAAAGGCGGAAATCTGCGCAGCTTCCCGGAGGTATTCCCTGACGCGCCGTTCACATGCCGTATCCGCTTCAACTACCTCAACTATTTCGGCGCGGCGCTCTCTCCCTTTGATGCTTATCTGGCCATCATTGGGCTGGAAACTCTGTCGGAGCGATTGGCAAAGCAGGTACATAGCGCCGCAACGCTGGCAGAATACCTAAGTGCACATGAAGCCGTTGAATGGGTACGGTACCCCTCACTGAAAGCAAGCGCTTCCCATGCTTTGTATGAGAGGGACTGGGAAAAAGGGGCCGGAGGAATTCTGTCCTTCGGATTCAAGGGCACACAGGAGCAGCGGGAGACATTCCTCAATTCGCTGCAGCTCTTCCACTATCATGTAAACATCGGCGACACCCGTTCGCTGATTGTGAATTCACCGCAGACCACCCATGGAGAGCTTGAGGCGGATGAAAAGGCCGTGGCCGATATCCCCGAAAACCTGATTCGCATTTCCACGGGGCTGGAGGATGTGGCGGATTTAATAGCCGATCTGGAGCAAGCCTTTGTGGAGGCGAAAAAATGACATGGGGTATATAGAGATCAGGGGTCTGCACAAGGCCTTTTCTGTTCGCGGGCAGCCGCTCCCGGTATTGCAGGGCGTAGATCTCGACATCGAAGAGGGTGAGATTTTCGGCATCATTGGCTATTCCGGAGCCGGGAAATCCACCCTGGCGCGGTGCATCAATCGGCTGGAGGAGGCCGACAAAGGTGAAATCCTCGTTGGCGGCATCAATATCAGGGCTTTGAATAAGAGCGAACTGTTGCGGGAGCGCCGCAACATCGGGATGATTTTTCAGCAGTTCAATCTGTTCGAGGCTCAAACGGTATATGAAAATATCGCCTATCCGCTCAAAATATCCGGAGTGTCGCGTTCTGAAATACGGGGACGCATGATGGAAGCAGCGAAAGTTGTGGGCCTGTCCGACAAGCTGTATGCTTACCCAGGCGGACTGTCCGGAGGACAGAAACAGCGGGTCGGTATTGCAAGGGCGATCGTTGGGAGACCCAGCGTCCTGCTCAGCGACGAGGCAACCAGCGCACTGGATCCGAAGACGACGCTTTCGATCCTCGAACTGCTAAAGGAGATCAATGCAAAAACGGGGATCACTATCCTGATGATTACCCATGAGCTTGACGTCATCAAGTACAGCTGCTCCCGGATGGCGGTGCTTGAAAATGGCGTCATTATCGAAAGCGGCGACACATCCGAGGTGTTCGGAAACCCGAAAAGCAAGACAGGAGAATTGTTCTTCAAGGTTTATGACGAATTTCGAAGCGACAAGGAATATACGGGAGGTGATGGCATTTGAGCTTGTTGGATACCCCTTTATGGGAGGTTATTAAGGGCAGTTTTGCTCCTGCGGTATGGGCGAAGGTCCTCCCGGCGATTCTTGAAACGCTGTATATGTTGACAGTGGCGTCATTGATCACATTGGTGCTGGGCCTCGCGCTCGGAGTCCTGATGACAGTGACCAATCCCAATGGATTGGTGCCGCTCGGGTGGTTTTATGCGGTATCGGGGTGGGTCATCAACATCCTGCGCTCATTGCCGCAGATGATTATGATTATCCTGCTGATACCCGTAGCGCGGCTGTTTTTCGGAAAAAGCTATGGCACGAACCCGTGTCTGATTGCTATTGCCGCCTGTTTGATTCCCATGTACGCACGCATTGTGGAAAGCAGCATCCTCGAAATCGCAAAAGGCAAGATCGATGCGGCCAAGTCAATGGGTAGTACAAACGTCCAGATTGTCTTTCGCGTTTTGCTGCCGGAAACGCTACCTTCGCTCATTCGAGGCTTTACGGTAACAGTGATCGCCGTATTGTCTATGACCGCCCTTGCGGGGTTGTTCGGTGCGGGAGGCGTCGGTGACATAGCCGTCAGGTTCGGCCACCAACGGTTTCAGCACGATGTGCTGTTCGCGGCAGTCTATGTCTTGATCGTATTGGTGCAGATTATCCAGTTTCTCGGGGATTTTACATCAAAGAAGATTCTCCGGAAACGAAATCTGATTTAACGTTATAACAATAAAAAAGAGGAGAATAGACCATGAAGAAATATCTGAGTTTCCTACTCGCGACCGTACTCGTACTATCTCTGGCGGCCTGCTCGAAAAACGAAGGAAAAACATCCGATGAAGCCGTGGAAATTACGGGTATTGTTGATCTCGTACCCCATTCGGAGATCATCAACTATGCTGCACCCAAGCTGCTCGAACAGGGCGTTAAGGTGACTCTTGCCGCTACGGCAGCGGACAATACGACCAATGAAAAAACCAACGCAGGTGAAGTCGATTTTAACTTCTTCCAGCATGAGCCTTACCTCCAATCGGAGAATGAAACAAACGGCTTTAAGCTCTCGAATGCGGGAGATATTCATGTGGAGCCGATTACAGCCTACTCCGACAAGTACAAGAACGTATCCGAAATTCAGGATGGCGATATCGTAGCGATTCCGAATGATGGAACCAACGAGTATCGGGCCTTGCTTATCCTGGAGCAGAACGGTTTCATCAAGCTGAACGCTGAAACCGCGAACAGCCTGTCGGCGTCTGTGGCAGATATTGTGGAAAACACAAGAAACCTCGAAATCGTCGAGCTGGAAAGTGCGCAGATCATCCCGACCAAGGCCGACTTCGATTTCTTCATCACCAATACAAACAAGGCATTAGAGGCTAAAATCACCTCGACGAAGCTGTTCAGTGAAGGCGGCGACAGTCCCTATGCCAATATCATCGCCGTAAACTGGAACAACCTTTCCCCCGAAAAAACGGATGCGGTCAAGAAGCTCGTTGCGGCGCTCCAGTCTGACGACACGCGAAAGTTTATCGAAGAGAAATACGCCGGAGCAGTCATCCCGGCAAAGCTTGGCAACAATACGGGAAGCGGATCCGCAACGACCGCCCCTGTTGCGTACAAATACGGCAAAATTGATATTCCCGGCAAGGATGGAGCGCTCTGCGGTGCACCTATCTACATAGCTTATGAAAAAGGCTTTTTTGCCGAGGAGGGCTTTGATGTGACCCTCATCTCCGCCAATGCGGAAACCCGTAAGATTGGTCTCAACAACGGCACCATTCCGATCGTCAACGGCGACTTCCAATTCTTCCCTTCCATCGAGGAAGGTGTGAAAGTTAAAGTTGTGGATGGTCTGCATAACGGGTGTATCAAGTTCTTGGTTCCCAAGGATTCTCCCATCAACACTGTTGAGGATTTGAAAGGCAAGAGAATCGGCGTAGACGAAATTGGCGGCACCCCGCACCAAGTTGCCTCTGTATGGTTGGAAAAACACGGCATCTCTGCCAAACAAGCGGATGGCGAAGTGACCTTCCTTCCCTTTGACGATGGAAATCTGGAAGTGGAAGCCTTGAATAAGGGTGATATCGACGTGGCGGCTCTGTGGGATCCCTTCGGTTCGGTCCAAGAGAAAACCGGAAATTATAAGGTGATTTTCGACCTCTCTACCGACCCGACCTTTGCGAACAAATATTGCTGCTTCCTGTATGCCTCTGAAAAGTTCCTGAACGACAGCCCCGAAAAGGCAGCTGCTCTGCTGCGCGCTTATCAGAAGGCTCAAGATTGGATTTCCCAGAATCCCGCTGAAACGGTACAAATCATCATCGACGGAAAATACTCCGCCATTGAAGACGCCGAGCTGGCCGCCAAACTGATCGTCCATTACGAGTATCCGTCGGCAAGCGACCGCCAGTCTGGCAAGCAGGATGTAAGCGCGGACGTGAAATACTTCGTGACCGAGCTTTACAATATCGGGTACCTCAAGACCGACCCGGATACCTTTGCGGCCCAAATCTATCAGGAAGTAGATTTGAGCCTAGGCAAATAGTTCCCCTAAATCAGGAGGAAATAAGATGAAGACTCTTTCTCTGGCAAAATCCCCACCCCTGCAGAAGCAGGGGCGGGGAACTTACCCACATATTTCTAATACGCGGTTTATATTGCTCACCATGTTAGCCGTGGCGGGGTTCGCTGCGGCGATAGCGGTAAATCACCTGGTTCCGCAGCTTGCCGCTGTCGCCATTTCGGAATACGACATCGGCAAGCTCCATCTCAACATCAATCAGGCATACCAGCTCGTACTGGTCGGATTGATTCTTTGCTACCTCATTACCGCTGCGTTCGCATTCTTTGACCCACAGCGCCGCGCAGAATTCTGCAAGCAGGCTCCTTTTCGTTTTGCCATAGGCCTTGCCTTGGCCATTTGGGATGTCTTTGGCATAAAACTCATGTTGCTGCCGCAGCCTTTTTTCCCCGGACCGGCAAGGATTGTGGAAGCTTTTTTGATGGAACCGGCTTTTATTCTGCAAAATACGCTGTATTCCTTGCGCTTGTTCACGGTTGGATTTTTGCTGGGTGTACTTTTGGGCGTCGGTACCGGGCTGTTGATTGGCTGGTTCCCCAAGGTCTACTACTGG
>JAISYN010000300.1 GCA_031269915.1 Synergistaceae bacterium | reverse complement strand
AATGGACAGTATTCGAGGGAACGCAGGAGCCCATAATTGACCCCGCGACCTGGAACACCGCGCAGAAATGCCGCAAAGTGACGCGCCGCAAAACATCCACAGGCGAGCCGAACCCCCTCACCGGCCTTGTCCACTGCGCGGACTGCGGAAGCCGCATGTACAACCATCTCGGGACGATGGCGTAGAAATACGACTCGCAGGATTCTTATGCCTGCTATCAATATTCCAAGTACCCTCCGAAATGCACCATGCACTATATCAAAACGTCTGCTCTGCGGAGGAACGTCTGCGGAAAAAGCGCGAATACCACCGAAAATATCAGCGCGAGTGGCAACATAGACGAAAAGAAATGAAAAGCGTTGACAAGGTTGATCATGAAAAGGTAATATAATGATGTTTTTAGACAGAAATAGACGGCTATATGCGATTTCAGCCTTAAAATCTTAGAAATTGCTGCCTTGACAAGCGGACTCTAATGTCGTTTTGGTGAATTAATCAGCGTTTCCTTAAATTCGTAGCCATACGGCGCGCCGCCGTAATTGCGATAGAGGCATTGGCAGGCGGGCCGATAGGCTGATAGAAGCTGGAACCTGCCGCGGACATGCCTTAGCCCTAGTCATCGGATTCCGCTCCCAGAAAAGTGTAAGGGTCCTGTTCCATCCACCATTTCGTGTACGGATTGATAGCGTGGCGTTCGAGATTTTTGACGAACTCGTCGTTTTCGATGGTTTCCTCGATCCTGCGGCCGTATTTCACGATGCCTTCGTATCCCATGCCGAAGTGTTCGTCGCCAATCAGAAGCGACGGTATGCCGAATTTAGCGCCCCATAACGTCATGCCGCCGTGACGGGCCAGCAGTATGTCCGGTCTCGTTCTGTGCAGTATGTTCGCCAGTTCGTACTCCTGTTTGTTGCAGACGTTGTATTCGGGTATGTCCCCATATATGCGGACGATATTTCCCAGCGAATTAAGCGACTCGGATTCGTTGTCGTAGACCGGGTCGTGGTGAAATATCGCGGCGCCCTGGGGACGCATTCCCAGCTCTTTCAAAAGCCCCAGCAGAGCGTGTCCGTGCGACGCGCCCGCCGTGACGTACGCTGTCTTTCCTCCCAGGGACTCGCGGAGGCGCTTGATCTCGGGCATCCACCGATCACGCTCCTCGCGGAGGAATATCTCGGCTTCGGGCTCCCTTCCCGTTATTCTTCCAAGTTCCCGGAACCATTTCTCCGTCAGCTCTATGCCGTACGGAGGCGTGGCATTTATCTCCGGTACCCCGAACTCCTGTTCGAGTGCGGCCGCGAGATACGAGCCGAGCGTCGAGCATATCTGCACGGTGGCGGCGGCTTCCGACGAACGCGATATCTGTTCGACCGTCGCGTACGGCGTGAGGTAATTGGCCCTCAGCCTCAGCCGTTTGAACCACCCGCTGAACACGTCCGCGCCCCAGAAATTTACGATGTTAATGAGGTCGCTCTGGCGTTCGCGCGGCGGTTTTATCAACTTTCGGGCGATACCGTGGTAACCCGCGTCGAATCCCGAAGTCCAGATGCGAGATCTGAATCCTTCGCAGAATACCGCCACCACGGGGATGCCTATTTCGCGCTCTGTTTCATCGGCGACGCCCTGTACGTCGTCGCCGATGATCCCGGAAGCGCAGGTCGTGACAATGAATATGACGTTAGGTCTGGATCGTTCCGCCACATCTCTGATGGTTCTCGCCAGTTTTTCGTTGCCTCCGTAAATGGCGTCGTTTTCATCCATGTTGGTACTAACGATGGTTCTCTGTTTTGGGTTGCCGACCCCCCTATGCACGCCGTTTACGCGATAGGTGAACGCGAATTCGTGCAGGCAGCCGGCACACCCGACGGGCCCGTGGCTTATGACAGCGCTGTCCTGAATCAAAGCGACGGCGCAGGTGGCGTTGCTGGTGGAGCATCCCATACATTGGCTGAAAGAGCGCGCCGAGTCGGTCAATTCGCCGCACTTGGCGCACTCGACCAGCGCCGCCGCGCTGCCCTTGAAACCGGTTATCGAACCCAGCCTGCGCTCCCTCACCGGCACTTCCGCGGATTTTAAATTGACAATGCTCAAAGGGGCGCCTCCTCTTTCTCCGTATTCGTTCCTGCCGGCCGCTTATTTGCGGCATGAAGCTAGCGGCAAATCCAAGCGGTATTATATCACTATTAATCATATATGATTTACTTATTTTGTTATGCCGGAATATCCTCCGCCTTCGCCTTATTTTGCGCCTCGAAAGGAGGACAGATATGTCAACGATGCCGCTGCTCGTCGTGTTCAAGAGTTCTCACGCGAATTTTTCGAGGACGGAGTTGAGCGGGACGAGGGAGTTTTGTTCAGCTGAAACGGAGGCCAGGGTTCAGGCCACTTTGTAATCCAGGCTGCGTTTGTCGCTGTGCCCGAGATAATGGGCGATGCAGATGTTGTTCGTCGTCTTGAGATCGAGGAATACGGGAACATCCGTGTCCTGTCCGGCTTTGTCCTTTTCCTGTATGAGGATGACGGGGCGGACGAGATCTTTGCCGCCGCCGGATACGACGAAACCCACTCTGCCGTCTGAGAGCGCCACGATGGAACCCGGCGGGTACAGGCCGAGGCTTACCAGTAGTTCGCGCGCTACCCTGGCGTCGAAATGCGCGCCGGAATCTTTCAGTATCATTGTGAGGGCGTTTCTAGACGACATCGAACTTTTGTAGACCCGTTTCGCTGTGAGTGCGTCGAATACGTCGGAGACGGCGGCCAACCGGGCCGATTCGGGTATTTCAAGAGCTTTCAGACCTTTGGGATAACCCTTGCCTGACCATTTCTCGTGATGTCCCCCTATGATGTCTATGATGAGGGGGTCTTTGATCCCGCTTTTGAGCGCCATAGCGACGCCCAGATTCGGATGTTTCTTCATTACATCGAACTCGTCGTTGGAGAGCGGCCCCGGTTTGTTGAGAATTTCGAGGGGTATCCTGGCCTTTCCCATGTCGTGCAGCAGCGAACCCATTATGACTCGCTGCAGATAATCCCTGTCGTTGGGATGCAGCCTGTTTGTGAGGTATCCTGTCAGTACCGCGACGTTGAACGAGTGGACAAAAGTATATTCGTCAGCTTCCTGTACCTTGCCGAGAGAAAAAGCGACCTGAGGGTTCCTGATGAGGTCCTCGGTCAGATCGGCGCTCATACTGGACGCGGTGGTGGTTATTTCGGCCGATATATCGCCCTCTCTCACGTGGCGGAACATGTTGCCCACGTTCTGTATCACGGTGACGGCCTTTTCTTTGCTTATCAGTTCCGAACCGTCGGAATACACTCTCTCGATTATGTTGTTGATATCCGATTCGGAGAGCTGCTGCGGCACCCTGAGGTGTACGTGTATGATGCCTTCCTGCTTCAGTTTTTTTATGATGACTTCTATGGAAGAATCGAACAGGGATATATCCACGCCAGCCGGGAGAATCACTGCGCCCTTTTTAGAAGTGATATCTCCTACGACTATTCCTTGAGTATCAATAAGCCTATCTACCGGAACCTTGATGGTGGTTACGGCTTCCTGTTTTTCATCGGTCATACTTTCCTCGGTTATAGCCTCAGGTCCAAGCAGGTCTCTCAGCATGGATTCGTTCTCCGCTTGAAAACCGGCCCTTTTATACCGGACAGGTTATCTGAATAATAACATCTTGATCCCATTATTTCCATATTCGACATTTCCTTACTTTATAGTATCTCACCGAAATTAAATTTTTGGAATACCTTTTCGCGGATTATCGATAAGTTAATGCTAGAATATACTTTAGGATATGGTTTTTGAAAGGGCCTTATCCGTGTGTTTTACAGAGGAAATCAGGAGGCGTGAGAAAACATGGTAGGATCGTCGTCAATCGTTTGGATAGTGGCAGCGGCCGTTGTGGCATTGGCCTACGCCATATTCGCAGCTTCGAGGATCAATTCATACGAGGTTGGCAACGCCAGGGTCAGGGAACTGTCGTCCATCATACAGAGCGGAGCGATGGCTTTTCTGTATAGGGAATACAAAGCCCTGTCCATCTTCGTCGCGGTGATCGGCCTCATCCTGGCGCGTTACAGAGGAATCCCGATGGCCGTCTGTTTCGTCGCGGGGGCGCTTTGCAGCGCGTCCACCGGATACGTCGGCATGAAGGTGGCGACGAAGGCCAACGGAAGGACGGCGTTCGCCGCGCTGAAGGGAATGAACGAAGCCTTGGGAATAGCGTTCAGAGGCGGCAGCGTTATGGGCATGACGGTGGTCGGCGTGGGGCTTCTGGGGGTATTGTGTGCTTACCTGGCGTTTAAAGATGTCGAAGCCATAACGGCCTTCGGATTCGGGGCCAGCTCGATAGCGCTGTTCGCGCGAGTGGGCGGCGGCATATATACCAAGGCGGCGGACGTGGGCGCCGATCTCGTGGGTAAGGTCGAAGCGGGCATTCCCGAGGACGACCCGCGCAACCCGGCCGTAATAGCCGACAACGTGGGAGACAACGTCGGCGACATCGCGGGCATGGGAGCTGATCTCTTCGAGAGCTACGTTAATTCGATTCTCGCGGCCATGGCAGTGGGCTTCGCGAGCTTCAGCGCCAGAGGGCTGGCATACCCGATGCTGCTCTGCGCCGTGGGCATAGCGGCGGCTCTCCTGGGCACGTTCTTCGTCAGGGTGAAGGACGGAGGCGATCCGCAGAAGGCGTTGAGCATGGGCCTTTACTCGACGGGAGCCTTCATGATAGCCGGCACGTTCTTCCTGACAAAATGGATGTTCGACGGCGATATCACGCTGTTCTGGTCCGTGGTGGCGGGCGTGGTGTGCGGCGTGATAATAGGGCAGATAACCGAGATATACACTTCATCGGACTACGCCCCCGTGAAAGAAATAGCCGCGTCATCGGTCACGGGGACCGCGACGAATATTCTGACGGGAATATCGGTTGGGATGAAGTCGACCGTCGCGCCGGTGATTTTCATCTGCGCGGCCACGCTCATAGGGTATAAATTCGGGGGCATGTTCGGCATAGCCTGCTCGGCGGTCGGGATGCTCTCCATAACGGGCATGGTGCTCTCGGTCGACGCGTACGGGCCGATCAGCGACAACGCGGGCGGTATAGCAGAGATGGCCGGGCTTCCCGAAGAGGTGCGCGGCATCACCGACAAGCTCGACGCGGTGGGCAACACCACCGCCGCTGTCGGCAAGGGGCTCGCCATTGGCTCGGCGGCTCTGACGGCCCTCGCCCTTTTTGTCTCCTACGCGGTAGCCACTGGGCTCAAAACGATAGACCTGATGGACGCGAATGTCATAGTGGGACTCTTTGTCGGAGGGGTGTTGCCGTTCATATTCAGCGCTCTCTCGATCCAGGCGGTGAGCAGGGCGGCGGAGCGTATGATCGAAGAAGTCCGCCGGCAGTTCCGCGAAATCCCCGGCATTATGGAGGGCACCGGCCGCCCTGAATACGAGAAATGCGTCGATATTTCGACCGCCGCGGCCCTCAGGGAGATGGTGATTCCGGGCCTGATGGCGGTTGTCGTTCCCGTCGCGGTGGGGTATTTCCTCGGCGCGGCGGCGCTGGGCGGTCTTCTGGGCGGTTCCATCGTCACCGGCGTCATGATGGCGATATTCATGTCCAACTCAGGAGGGGCGTGGGACAACGCCAAGAAATTCATAGAGTCCGGCAATCACGGCGGCAAGGGTTCGCCGGCGCACGCGGCGGCGGTGAACGGGGACACCGTAGGCGATCCGTTCAAAGATACCGCGGGCCCCAGCCTCAACATCCTCATAAAACTGATGACCGTGGTGTCCCTTGTCATGGCGCCTCTTTTCATATAGGTCTCGGCATACGGCGTATCCGACCAGTTCGGCGGGCTCTCCGGGGATTTGCCGGAGCGCCCGTGTCATTTATCATAAGAGGCGGCTTGTTGAATGCAGAATGACGCTCTCGAAGTAAAATCCCGGATCGATATCGTCGACCTCATAAGCGGTTACGTCGACTTGAAACGGGCTGGAAACTCCCTTGTGGGACTGTGCCCCTTTCACTCCGAAAAGACCCCGTCATTCCACGTCTCGCCGGACAGACAGTCGTATCACTGTTTCGGCTGCGGCAAGGGCGGCGATATTTTCGATTTCGTAATGGAAATCGAAGGTTTCGGTTTCAGGGAGGCGCTCACTCTCCTGGCGGAGCGAGCGGGAGTGAAACTCTCCGGCCCGGGCGGCGAAAAATTTTCAAGGAACGCGGCGCGCGGCGTACGAGACGCGATCGAGGCGGCGAAAATTTTTTTCCGCTCGTCGTTCTCCGGCCCGGGCGGCGAAGCCGCCAGAGCGTATCTTGAACGCAGGGGTCTCGGCGCCGAAGACGCGTCAAGATTTGAAATAGGCTGGTCGCCGCCGTCGTGGGATTCGCTGTCGAAACACCTGTTTTCGACCGGGTTCAGCGATGCCGATATGTTGGATGCCGGACTCGCGATCAAGGGAGATCACGGCATGTACGACCGGTTCAGAGGAAGAGTGATATACCCCATAAATGACGAGGGCGGGCGCGTTTCGGGTTTCGGGGGAAGGATAATAGACGGCGAAGGGGCGAAATATATTAACAGCCCGGAGGGGCCGATGTTCAACAAACGCAGGACGCTCTATCTGATGGACGCCGCGAAACGGTCTGTGCGCGAGCGCGGCAGAATAATTCTCACCGAGGGCTATATGGATGCCATAAGGGCGCATATGAGCGGTTTTACGGAGACGGTGGCTTCGCTCGGGACATCCCTCACGGAAGAACAGGCCGCGCTGATCAAACGTTTCGCCGAACTCTGCTATATCGCGTACGACGCCGATGGCGCCGGACAGGAGGCCTCAATCAGGGGAATGTATATTTTGCAAAGACATGGCGTCGACGTAAGGGTTGCCGCCCTGCCGGAGAATTCGGATCCCGATGATCTCCTGTCTGGGGAGAGCGGCGCGGAAAAATTCGAATACGCGCTCAAAAAAGCCCTGCCTCTGCCGCTCTATCACGTGTACATAAGAAGGCGCGACATCTCGTCTCCGGGAAAAGCCAGGCAAGCGCGCGAAGATGTGCTTTCCGGGCTCGCGTCGCTTCCCGCGCTCGACATCGCTTCGTATACTCCGGCCATCTCACGCAGTTTCGGCATACTGGAGCACGAACTGCGCAGGGAAATCGATGCCAGACGCGGAAATATCAGGCGGAGAAGAGACGAAAATGTAAAATCGGCAAAATTTCGTGAAGGTAATGACGGCGTTCCGGGCGTATATATAAATGAAGGCGAAAATACGCGCGGCAGGAGGGCGCTCGATCTGGAATGCGTATTTTGCAGCCTGTTGTGGCGCGACGAGAAGCTGAGATCGCGTTGGGAGTGCGGGGAGCTGATTCCGTTTTTTTCGGACGAGGCTTCGGCGGGAATAGCGGCGGCGCTCGTTTCGGGAGACGCG
>JAISYN010000274.1 GCA_031269915.1 Synergistaceae bacterium | reverse complement strand
CTCCGCCTGTTTCGTCTGAGGAGCTTCAGACCAGTCTTTCATGCGTTCGCGGCCAATTTGCTCGTACTCTCCCTTTTTAGAAGGATTCAGCAGCATGTCTATCAGCTCTTTCGATGTGAATACGCCGGCTTTAGTCATATCTGTCAGAGAGGCTTGCTTATCGTCGTCCGGCGCGGTCGCTGCGGAAGCCGGGTTTGAATTCGCCTGCGGCGCTGATGCGTTCGAAACGGGTTGTGTTTGCGGAGCCGCCACAAGTGTCCCGTCGCCTCGCGAAATTTTGAAATTCGTGCTCTTTATGACTCTGCTCCCGGCCGCCATTCTGAAACTGTGAGCCTTTACATCGGCAGTGCCTCTGTCTCCCGTTACTTTGAGCGAGATCGCCCGCCCCTCGCTGTCGGCTCTCAATATTTCCACCGAGGTAACTCTGCCGACGTTCTGTTTCATTTTGGAGAGGATTGCCGTTATCTGTGCCGAGGTAAGTTCCGTCTTCCAGTTTGAATTCGGGGATGTATAATTGACGGCTTCCTTACGGGGGCGAAGATACGGCCTGTTCGCGCCCCAGACGTGCGCGACGTCCGCGGTGGCCCCGCCGCTGTCGGAGTGATAATAGACATCTGCTGCTGAGCCCTGCCATGTCAATATCATTCCGGCGGTCTGAGATACGGCTTTGTCGGTTTGCGGGGATTCCGCGTTGATACCGCGGTATACCTGGGAGTTTTCGCCGGCGTCGAAGTCATAACCCCGTTTGCCAAACCTTCCCCTGTTTCTTACGGCATAAGTGCGCGCCAGAATGGCCTGTGCCTTAAGGGCTTCTAATGGCCAGTCGGAACTCATCTCCATTTTTAGTATGCCGCGTACGTAATTTTCGATAGCGACTTCGTTTATCACGGTGAACCCCGATCCGGATCTGATGAATATCAGCCTGCCCCTGTATCTGACGTTGTTCCAGCCTATCCAATTTTTGGCCGTGGCTGTCACTGGCAGCGCAAGAACGGCGCCGCCCACTGAGAGCCCGCCGCCGGAAGCCTTTATAGCGGCGCCGTTTCTGACGGCGCCCTTGCGTCCTTTCGCGTCGGTGAATATTATTCCGTCGCCTATGACCTTACCGCTTGTGACGCTGTCGGCCACGCCCACTTTGACGTTGAAATTTTGGACGGCTTCAGAAGGCGTCCCGTGCGTAAAGAAGCAAATAACCGTGAATATTGCGGCAACAATGATTGTTTCAGGCATCTTAGAAAATCTCATGACTTACCTCCGTGCGGCAGATTGTTTTATAAGAGAATCATTTTCAAATTTTTATTTTCTTCCGAATCTCGACAATATATTTAAAATAATGGTCAGTATCACGCTCACAAAAATCATGGTCGCTATGGGAGCATAGATTTTGACGTTTTTCCCGGTCCATGTTATGTCGCCTGGAAGCCGTCCGATTTGGAACCCCGTTTTCGAGACAAACCATAATGCGGATCCGGCAAGGAAAATGACAGCCCCTATTGTCATCAACGCTCGAGGCATAGTTAATCTCCGGTATCATCGCCCAGCAGTTCGAGCTGGCGCATCGGAGCGTTTACAGGTTTGATGCCCATGTATTCGAAAGCGTTTCTCGTCGCTTTGCGGCCGCGCGGGGTACGTTCCAGCATGCCTTTTTGAATGAGATACGGCTCGTAAATGTCCTCGATTGTGCCGGTGTCCTCGTTCAGCGCCGCCGCAAGCGTCGAAAGGCCGACCGGGCCTCCGTCGAAAAGCTCTGTGAGGGCGCTCAGAAATTTTCTGTCATGCTCGTCAAAGCCCAGTTCGTCCACCCCGAGCATATCAAGCGCCGCTTTCGAGAGAGCTGGCTTTATAATATCCTCGTCCTGTACTGTCGCCACGTCGCGCACGCGCTTCAGCAGTCTCAGGGCTACCCTGGGCGTTCCTCTGGCGCGTTTTCCTATTTCTCCGGCCGCCTCGGATTCGATCCTGGTTTCCAGAGCGCTGGCGCCGCGCAGCACTATTTTAGTGAGTTCCTGCGGCGTATAAAGATCGAGTTGTTCTACTATGCCGAAACGCGCGCGAAGGGGAGACGTCAGAAGTCCGAGACGGGTAGTCGCGCCGACCAGCGTAAAGCGCGGAAGCTGCATGCGCATGTCGCGCGCGAGCAGACCTTTGCCTATCACTATCGACAGGTTGAAATCCTCCATGGCTGGATACAGTATCTCCTCCACATTTGCCGACAGCCTGTGTATTTCGTCTATGAAGAGAACGTCCTGGGGCTGGATGTTCGACAGTATCGCCGCCAAATCTCCAGCGCGTTCGAGGGTGGGGCCTGATGTTATCTTGAGGTTGCCTTTCATCTCTTTGGCTATTATGCCGGCAAGTGTCGTCTTGCCGAGTCCGGGAGGTCCGTAAAAGAGAGTGTGGTCGAGCGGTTCCCCTCGGCTCTGAGAGGCCCTTATGAATATCGATAGTTTGTCCTTCAGCGGGTCCTGCCCTATGAATTCCTCCAATGTCTGGGGGCGCAGGGATATGATATCTTCCTCTATACCCTGGCGCAGGTTCTCGAAAGGTTTATCGGGCGATTCCATGCTATCTCCTCTGCAATTTGCCGAGGGCCGACATCATCAGATCTCCCTCGTTCCAATCTCTGTTCGCGTCCTCCGAACGGCATAATGAGACGGCGCGTGCGGCCTCGCTCTGCGAAAAACCCAGCCCCATCAGCCCGTCTATCACCTCGCTGTCGATTGTGCCGCCGATATGACGGATTGCAGAACCACTCACGAGAGACGCGAATTTTTTTTCTATTTTGGAACGAAGCTCAAAGCATATCCGTTCCGCGCGTTTCTGCCCAAGTCCCGGAACGGTCAGGCGGGACGAGTCCGACGATATTATCGCCGATACTATATCCGCAGCGCCCAAATGCCGCAACAGCGCGACGGAGAGTTTCCCTCCCATCGTTTTGACCTGTGTTATCTCGATAAAAAGAGAACGCTCCGTCTCATCCGAGAATCCGAACATCGTAATTCCCGCGTCGCTTATCTGAAGATACGCGAGGCAACTCAGCCTCTCACCCGCGCGGGCTGATGAGAGAAGCGAGCCGGAGGCGAAAATCTCTATGCCGAAACCTGAAACGTCGAGGCATATAACTTCGTCGTCGGCCGACAGAACCGTTCCCGACAAGCTGCGTATCATGCGGGAACCCCGTTGTTTCTTCTGTCGTATATCAAGAGAGAGATGCCTGTTATAGCGACAGCGAGCGCGTCGGCCGCGTCGTCGGGTTTTGGGTCCGATGCCAGGTTCAACAGGCGGCGCACCATCCCCTGAACCTGACACTTATCCGCTCCGCCGTGACCGCATACAGCAAGCTTTACCTCGGAAGGCTTAGGTTCGTAGGGGATAAGGCCGAATCTCGACGCGGCGAGTAAGATAACGCCCCGCGCCTGCCATACCATACCAGCCGTAGTGGTGTTACGGCCGAAGAAAAGGCGTTCAACGGCTACTGCGTCCGGTTTGTGGAGTGAAATTTTTCCCTCCAGCGCATCGAAAATCTCGTTCAGCCTTTCGGCGGTCGAAAATCCCGGCGGGGTGCATATTACCCCGTAGTCTATAGCTTTCATCTCTCCGTTTGTCTGATTTACTATTCCATAACCCAGTCTGCCGAGACCCGGGTCGATGCCGAAACAGATCATGCGCTTTCCTGAATCGTCATGCCAGCAGTGCCAGAATTTCGTCAGGTATTTCGAAGTTAGAGTACACGTTTTGGACGTCGTCGTTTTCCTCGAAACGATCGATCATATTCAGCATCTTTTCCGCTTCTTCCTTCGTTTTTACCTGGATGGTCGTCTTGGGTTCCATTAAGACTTCGGCGTTGGATACGACATATCCGAAGTCCTTTAGCGTTTTAGCGACGGAAGATAAGACGGATGGTTCGGTGATTATCTCGAAACCTTCGGAAGAGCCGTCCATATCGTCAGCTCCCGCATCGATGGCGGCATTCAGGAGTTCGTCTTCGTCGATGCCCTGTCCGGTAACGGTTATCACTCCGCGGCGCTCGAAGTTCCACGCGACGCAACCCATTTCGCCTATGGCTCCTCCAGTGCGGGTAAAGAGCGAGCGTATTTCTGGCGCCGTCCTGTTGCGGTTGTCGGTTGAAGTTTCCACCATCACCGCTATCCCACCCGGTCCATAGCCTTCGTAAACAACGTCCTCGTAAGTGACGCCCTCGAGGCTGCCGGCTCCGCGTTTGACGGCCCGTTCGATATTGTCGGACGGCACGTTGCCCTCTTTGGCGCGATCTATCGCGACCTTCAGAGCGAAGTTGGCGTTGGGGTCTCCGCCTCCCGCTTTTGCCGCCGCTATGATATTTTTGGTCAGCCGCTGATACGCGACGCCCTTTTTCGCGTCCTGAGCCGCTTTGCGGCGTTTGATTCCGGCCCAGTGCGAGTGTCCGGACATTTATGAATCACCTCTGTTTCCCGTTTGCGCGGAAATTTTCGTATTTGACCGGCGGTTTTTTGAGTCATACGCATTCAGGATGTTTGTGCCGCACGGCAAAATGCATAATTGATTCTATCACATAGGTATGGTTTCCCAAAGAAATTTCCCGAGGAAGCGCGCGTCTCAGAATGAATGTCCACTTCCGTGCGCGGCGAATTCCTCCTTTATCCTCCGCGTCGTCTCCGGATCGGTCATAAGCCTGCCGAGAGACAAAGCGAGCGTTTTCGCGGCCATAATCATCCCATCGAGCCCCTCCCGCGATCTGGCCGCTCTGGCGGAGTCGTCACTGTGCCAGTTCGTCCCGAGCGGGGCGATTTTGAAATCGAGATGAACCAGCGGGAATATTCGTCCCACGCTGCCGGCGTCGGTCGATCCGAACGAATCGTAATCCTCGAAGTCCTCGGGGTTCACTCCTACGGCCGAGGCGCATTCTTCAGCCAGAGAATAAAACGACGGAACTTCTACCGGCGAAAACCAGGGGTAATCCCACTCGAGTTCGCACGACACATCGGCCATGACTGCCGCCGCCCCCGCGATGTCAGTGACGCGATGTTTTATTCTCTCCAGGTCCGCGGTGTCGTCCGAGCGAACGAATATGTTTACTTTAGCGAAGTCGGGCACTATATTCGGGGCGCTTCCCCCGTCAACTATCGAGTAATGCATTCTGGTTCCGTCCCTTACGTGTTCCCTCAGGAACTCCACTCCCTGGCAGAACATAAGTACCGCGTCAAGCGCGCTTCGGCCCCGCTCCGGTTCGGAGGACGCATGGGCCGCCGCGCCGCGATAGACGATCCCCCCGTTTTTCGGGTGGACTATCGACAAAAAACGCGACTTGGCGTTCCATCTGTCGCTCGGGTGAGCCATCATCACGGCGTCCAGACCATCGAAATGGCCCGCGTGGAGTAGTTCGATCTTGCCCGGCGCGCCTCCTTCCTCAGCCGGAGTTCCGAGCGCGACAAGCCTCCCTCCTGTCCCGCAGATGACTTGCTTGAGGGCGAGCGCCGCGCCCAGCCCTGCGGCTGAGATGAGGTTGTGTCCGCACGAATGCCCGTTAGGAAGCGCGTCGTATTCCAGCATTATCCCGACAGACGTACCGCCGCCCTCGCCGAAAACGGCTCTGAACGCCGTCGGCATATCGCATAGTTCGCCGTTGTCCGGAAATTTCCCGGCCAATCCGCGCTCCACGGCAAAGCCGTTTTCCTCCAACCTATCCGTCAGGAGAGACGAGGATTTGAACTCGTTGCCCCCGGTCTCCGCGAACTCCCATATTTTCAATGCTGTCTCCGACAACATGTCCCGCAGTAAATCCACCGCGCCTGATATCTTTTCCGCCAGCGCGTCCATAATGCTGTCACCCCTTAGCGATCGGATTATCTGTCTCTCAGTTTCGGATCGAGGGCATCCCGCAGCGCGTCGCCAACGAAATTCAGCGCCAGAATGGTCAGCACTATGGCGAGCCCAGGGAAAAACGTCATGTAGGAATAATCCCTTATGAAACTTCTTCCGCCGGAGAGCATTCCTCCCCATTCGGGCGTAGGGGGCTGAATGCCGAGCCCGATAAATGAAAGCGCCGCGGCGTATAAAATTCCGTCGGCGACGCCCAATGTGCCCTGAACGATTATGGGCGCGAGGCAATTGGGTATCACGTGCCGGAACAAAATCCGCAGGTTGGACGAACCGACCGCTCTCGAAGCCTCGATGAACTCCTGTTCCCTCACTGACAGGGCGGAACTACGCAAAATTCTGGCATAGTAGGGAATGGACGATATGCCCACGGCAAGTATCATGTTGAAGAGTCCGGGGCCGAGCGACGCCGCTATGGCGATCGCGAAGAGGATGGACGGTATGGCGAGAAGTACGTCCACGCACCGCATGACTATTTCGTCTGCCGTCCCGCCGTAAAAACCGGCGACCGCTCCCAATATTCCGCCGAAGGATATCCCTATCGCCACTGAAACGATCCCGACGACCACGGAGACCCTGCCGGCGTAGACCACGCGGCTGAATATATCCCTGCCGAATTCGTCAGTGCCGAAAATATGTTCGCGGCTGGGCCATTGCAGCGATGCCAGCAGATCCTGCTCGTCATATTCGAAACTTGTCACGAGGGGCGCGAAAATCGCCGCCAAAAGAATGAGAGCAAGCACGCAAAGCCCTATTACCGCCATTCTGTTCCGGAGGAACACGCTCAAAAAAACCCGGAGACGCGATTCCTCGCCGGCGTCGCTAAACATGTCAGTCATCCGAATATCTTTGCCCCTTTCCTGCCGCCCGCTCGGCGATACTGCGCTTTTATCCGCGGATCGACGCAGGCGTAAAGAATATCCACAAACAGGTTAACCACGCTGAACGCAAACGCCGTATAAAGCACGCTGCCTTGCACCAGAGGATAGTCCCTCATCTTTATTCCGTCGACCATGAGACGGCCCACTCCGTGTATGGAAAAAACCGACTCGGTCAGAACGGCGCCCCCCAGCGCCACTCCAAACTGAAGGCCGATTATGGTGATTATAGGTATCAGCGCGTTCGTCAGCGCGTGACAGAATATGACGACCGACTCCCTCTGTCCCTTAGCCCGCGCGGTTCTGATGTAATCCTGCCTTATGACCTCCAGCATGCTCGAACGCGTCATTCGCACGACCACGGCCATTGACGGCGTCGCCACCGCCACGCAGGGCAGAACCATCGACATCGGGGTTCCGAAACCCGACGACGGAAACCACCCCAGATGTACGGAGAAGAACAGTATGAGAAGCAGGCCCAGCCAGAAAACCGGCATCGCCGTCGCTATCATGGCGAGCAGCATCACGGTGTTGTCGAGCCACGAATATTGCTTTACGGCCGATATGACGCCAACCGGTATGCCCACAACCGTGAGGAGCAGCACCGACCAGAACGCCAGCTTCAGCGTCTGCGGGAAAGCGGCCATTATTTCCCTGGAAACGGGGGACTTGGTGACATACGTTCTGCCGAGATCCCCTCTCAAGAAGACGTTGAAGAGGTAACGGCCGAATTGAACCACAAACGAATCGTCAAGGCCCATCTCGGTACGAAGGGCTTTTATGGTCTCCGGCGTCGCCTGTGTGCCGAGAATTATCCTGGCCGGATCGCCAGGGGTCAGATACATGAGCGAGAAGATCACGAAGGCCACGCCGATCAACACAGGTATCAACATCAAAAGCCGTCGAATTATATATCGCGGCATCGCTATCTACCCCCCCTGTTCCGGCAAGACTCCGGTCAATCGCTGAAATATGCTTTCGACAGGTCGAAGAGATTCAGCGTGTTCTGCGACACGCCTTCCAAATTCGCGCTCATCCCTATGAGTTCCACTCCAATCTGAGTCACAACGACGGGATAAAGTTCGTTGATTCTGCGTTGGAGCGACTTGTAGATTTCGGCGCGTTTCGCCGGGTCGGTATTTTCGCGCCCCTCCTCGATCAGCCTATCGGTCTCGGCGTCGTTCAGACGGACCCAGTTATAGCCCTTCTCTATTTCGGAACTGTGATACGCCCCGTAAACCGCCTCGTCGGGGTCGTAGATGCTGCATGACCAACCGCCCGTACAAAGGTCGTAATCCCCCTGCACCAGCTTATCGAGATACACGCCCCATTCGATGACCTGTATCTCGGAGTCAATACCGACCTTTTTCAGCATGTTCTGGGCGATCGTCATGGTATCGATGCGTTCCTTGTTTTCGTTGCTCACCATGACGAGCTTAAAGCCATCGGCGTATCCCGCCTGATCCAGCAGTTCCTTGGCTTTTTCGGGGTTGTATTCATGTTCAGGAGCAGTGTCGTCATAGTACGGTATCGCGGGGGGGATGACGGTGCGTCCCGCCGAACCTACCCCGCGATAGACGGCCCTGTTGAGAGCTTCCGAGTCTATCGCGAGCGATATAGCCTGCCGTACTCTTATGTCGTCAAGCGGTTTGCGAGACATATTCATTCCGATAGTGTACACGCCAGTGTCTATATTGCGCAGCAGTTTCAGTTTGGGGTTGTCCTCTATGCGGCTCGCGTCGAGCGGCTGAACGGAAAACGCGAGGTCCGCTCCCCCTGTCTCCAGCTCTATCGTACGGTTTGTAGCCTCCGTTATCGGGCGTATGACAATGTTTTTGATCTTCGCTTTTTCTCCCCAGTAAGCGTCGTTGCCTTCGAGCGTTATCCTGTCCCCTTTGATCCAGCCGGTGAATTTGTAGGGGCCTGTCCCAACCGGACGGACGCCGTAGTCGTCGCCGGCCTCCCTGACCGCTTTCTCGTTCAGGATACATGCCCCGCCGTAGTGGGCCATGTACGCGAGGAAGCTGGCGTCCGGTTTTTTTATCTTCAAGGTAAACGTGTAGTCGTCGATTATGTCGATTCCGTCAGGGTCTATGTTGGATACCACGTAATTTATAGCCTGGCTTTCGTTGATCGCCCTTTGAAACGTGAATTTGACGTCCGATGCCCGAAGAGGTTCGCCGTTATGGAATTCAACCCCTTTGCGGAGAGTGAACTTGTACGTGAGATCGCCCGTCTTTTCCACGCTTTCGGCGAGGTGCGGAACCAGTTCGCCCTTTTCGTTCACCTTCATAAGAGGGTCGTATATCTGAACCATGACGTTCTGAGAGCCTATGTCGGATGTCGCGTGCGGGTCAAACGAGGTGGCGTCGTACTGATATCCGACCACCAGGGTATCTCCGGCCGAGTACGCGGCTCCGGCCGCGAAAATTGTCATGATAAACGCCAGCAGCAACATTTTTTTCATAATCGGTTCCCCCTATCGTTTTTTGAGATTTTTATTTTACGTCCGGTCCGCTCCGTTCAGGTATTCCCCGCCCTCCTTTTTAGCAAAATGACACGCGACGCTGTGCCCCGGTTCGAATTCGGTCAAACTCGGCGGGATTCGCGAGCATACTTCACTTTTGCAAAAACAGCGGGGAGAGAAGCCGCATCCGCTCGGAAGATTCACCGGGCTGGGCACGTCGCCCTCCAGCACTATCCTTTTACCGCGCGCCCCCGGCTTGGGAATCGGAATGGCGGAGAGGAGGGCTTTGGTATACGGATGCGCTGGGGCGGTAAAAATAACGTCGTAACCGGCAATTTCGACTATTTTCCCCAGGTACATCACCGCTATCCTGTCGGATACATGTCTTACCACGCTCATATTGTGCGATATAAAAAGATAAGTGTAACGCGAGTTTCTTTTCAAGTCGGCGAGCAGGTTCAAAATTTGAGCCTGGATGCAGACATCCAGCGCCGACACTGGCTCGTCGAGGACGATAAACTCAGGGTCGAGCGCGAGCGCCCTCGCTATGCCTATGCGCTGCCGGCGTCCGCCGTCGAGTTCGTGCGGAAAGGAACGGTAAAGCCGTCTAGCCAGGCCGACCGTGTCCATGAGCCTGAAGACCCTGCCCGTCATGTCGGCGGAACTTGCGCAAATCCGGTTGACTATGAGAGGCTCCGCTATGAGATCGGCGACGCTCAATCTGGGGTTCAGGCTGGAGAACGGATCCTGAAAGACAATCTGCATCTTCTTCCGCATTTTTTTCATCTCGGAATCGGACAGGCTGAACAAATCCACGCCATCGAACGAGGCTGATCCGGAAGTAGCCTCGATGAGACGTATCAAAACTCTTCCGAGCGTCGATTTTCCGCAGCCGCTTTCTCCGACGAGCCCCAGTGTATTTCCCTTTTTTATCGAGAGGCTGACCCCGTCGACCGCGTGAAGCGGGCCCTGTTTCGAGTGAAAGACCTTCTTGATGTCATCGGCCGCCAGTATATTTTCGCTTTCAGTCATGGTTTCTCATATCCGCCGGATGTGAGCGGGCACGACGAGTAATGGCCCTCCCGTATCTCGATCGGTCTTGGAATTTCTTCGGAACAGCCGGGCAGGGCGATATCGCATCGGGGATGGAACGGACACCCCGGAGGCAGGTTGGACGGATCGGGAGCGAGCCCCGGTATAGTTTTCAAATCATCCTTGCCTCCCGTTATGGACGGTATCGAACCGAACAGTCCTCTCGTGTACGGGTGGGCCGGATTGTCGAACAGCTCCGCGGTGGTCGCGTATTCCACTATACGCCCGGCGTACATGATCGCCGTCCTGTCGCATGATTCGGCAACTATGCCGAGATCGTGCGTGATCAGCATGAGCGATGTCGAAAACCTGCGCTGAAGGTCTTTCATGAGGCCCAGAACCTGTGCTTGAATCGTCACGTCGAGAGCCGTGGTAGGCTCGTCGGCTATCAGCAGATCGGGATTGCAGGCAAGCGCTATGGCTATGACGACCCGCTGCTTCATTCCTCCCGAGAACTGATGCGGATAATCCGAGGCGCGTTCGCTTCTTATGCCGACAAGCTCCAGCATTTCCACAGCCTTGCGCAGCGATTCCCTGTGCGACAGGTCCGAGTGCAGGCATATCATCTCGGCTATCTGCTTCGCGACTGTCTCCACGGGGTTGAGGCTGGTCATGGGATCCTGAAAAATCATCGCGATCTTTCCTCCTCTGACGCTTCTCATTTCGCTCTCGCTCATTTCGAGCAGATTTCGACCGTCGAGCAGAATTTTGCCCGAGATTATCTTGCCTGGAGGCTCCGGCAGAAGACGCATGATCCCGAGGGCGGTCGTCGTCTTTCCCGCTCCCGTTTCCCCGACGAAACCGAGCGTTTCTCCTTTTTCTATTTTGAGATTCAACCTTTCGACCGCTCGCACGGAGTTTTTTCGTTTTTCGTACCGTATCACCAAATCCTGAATGTCGAGCAGCGGACTGTCCACGACCTCAATCCTTCCCGAAAATATGTCCCCGATAACTAAGCTCTCATGTTGTTGCGTTCCGTAATATATTAGTACGTGGGTGCATTACAAAATTTGGCGGCATGAACCGCGTTTCTGTCAAAATCATTATATACGAATCGGCGCTTTTTTCCACTTGGCGTACTCGGGTCAGTGAATCGCCGCGTGCGGAATCGCTGGAATTCGCACGGGGTTTCTTTTGCTCTGTGAAATTTCGTAGGCTTCTTTTATTTTGAGCGCGGCGTCCGGGTCGGTGTTCCCCGTCGCTATGAAACGATCGATGTCGTCGTAAGTCAAGGCGGCTTCCGCGCCGTCCAATTGGTCGCGCAGCGCGGCGCCGGCGCGCGGACGGTTGATTATTTCGTCGGGCACGCCCAAGTATCTGGCGAGCGCCGTGACCTCGCCGGCGAGCAGGTCCCCAAGCGGCAGCATGTCGACTCCGACCTCGCCATACTTTGTGAAGTCGCCCAGATACAACTCATCCTTGTTGCCCGCTCCAACCACCATAAAATTTCTGACCTGGGCGACGGAATAAAGCGTGGTCATTCGCAGCTTCGGTTTTATTTCCGCCCGGGCCGACCTTCCCAGTTTTCCGCAGGAAGCCTCTATGCCGTTTGCGAGCGTGTCGTACGCCTCGGTTATATCCACTTTCTTTACAGGGATATCCAATGCCTCCGCGACGAGCCTCGCGTCGCGCTCGTCCTCGGGGGCGTTGTGACAGGGCATTATCAGGGCGAGCGTATTGTCCCTGCCGCATACTCTTCGAAGCAACGCCGCCGCGGTGGCCGAGTCTATCCCTCCGCTGAGTCCGATAACTCCGCCCGACGCCGACTCTTTTTTCATTTCATTGGTTATCCAGACTTCGAGAAACGAAACCATCAATGCAGGATCGCGATAGAAGTGCGCCAAACCGTCGCCCCCTTCGATTTCTGTAATATTTTATCACAAGGCGTTGAACTGCCGAATATATGTTTTACAATTTTTTGACAATTTTGCGACTTCAATGTGACAACGGCATCGCGATTGCGGGTACAATGTATCGCGATGAAATTGATTCCTGGAGGGTTCATAATGAGATCATCCGTTCTAAGGTTTGCGCTGGTGTTTTGTGCGGTAATTTTATGCGTGTCCTCGGGAGCGTCCGGGCGCGCCCATGCCGCGCTCTTGACCGTCAGGAGCGCGGAACGCCCTGTCGAGCTTCGCGCCCTCGATATCGAGGCCCGAATAACGGGACGTTTCGCGTGGACCGATGTGGAGATGACGTTTTACAATCCAAACGGCAGGATAATCGAGGGTGAACTCGATTTTCCTCTCGAAAACGGCCAGAGCGTAACTGGTTTTTCGCTCTCGATGGGAGAGGGCAAACGCGAGGTCATGCGGGACGCTGCGCCCGTCGAGAAACAGAAGGGCCGCCAGGTGTTCGAGGATGTTGTCCGCAAAAATGTCGACCCCGCTTTGCTGGAGGTCACCCGCGGAAACAATTTCAAGCTGCGCGTCTATCCGCTGCCTCCGGGCGGGACGCGCAGGGTTCGGATATCTTACAGTGAACCTCTGGCGGAAAAGGACGGAGTATTGACGTACAGGCTGCCGCTGGCTTATGAAGGATATTCAGGAAAATTCAGCATGAGGGTGACGTCCTCCGGCGGACGCCCGGAGGTATCCGGCAGAGCCGCCGGCGCTATGCCAATCGAGATAACCGGGGATGAGCGGAGCGGCGTTTTCGAGATCAAGGCTTCCGCCGAGAACGCGGCGTTTGGCGGCGGGCTGATTGTCACGGTCGGCGCGCCGGGGGACGACGAAGTTTATTTCGGCGAGCACGGCGGTAGGACATATTTTTACGCGCAAATTCCGGGAGCCGCGCTGAGTAAACCGGAGGCCGGGGCAAAACAGATATCCTCTCTGTCGGTTTTGTGGGACGCTTCAGCGTCCGGCCGCGCGCGCGATCATTCCCGGGAGATGGATTTTCTCGCCGAGTTTTTCAAAGAGAACCGGAACCTGTCCGTGAGATTGCAGCGAGCGAGAGACACGGCGGAAGCGGCGGCCGAATTTCACGTCGCTAACGGGGACTGGTCTGCGCTTCGCGAGGCGATCGAATCGACCGTTTACGACGGGGCCACGAACCTAGGATCGTTCGACACTGATTTCCCGTCGGACATCTTTCTGCTCTTTTCCGACGGACTGGACAACTACGGCGAAAACCCGCCGGCAGTTCCGAAACGACCGCTATACGCCGTCATCTCATCTCCGGGGACGGACGCTTCGCGCCTCGAACATCTCGCGTTACAGAGCGGAGGGGCCATGATAGACCTCTCGTTGTCGGACGCAAAATCGGCGCTTGAAACGATAATGTTCCAGAGAATCCGTATAGCGTCGGTAACAGGCGAAGGAGCGGGCGAGATTCAGTGGGCGCCCGACGCCCAAGGCGGCGGATTCACGGTTACCGGCATAATAGACGGCCCGTCCGGCTCCATTCGTGTGGTTTTTGAAACGCCGGGTAAGGGGACTTTTACGAGGAACATCGTTTTGAGGCCTGGCCGTCAGAAAAGCGGCGGTGGTCGCTTAGGGAGCGTTCCCTTCCTCTGGGCGTCAATGAGGCTGAAAGCTCTCGACGCTGAGTACGATCTGAACAGGGGAGAAATCAGGAGGCTCGGAAAATCGTTCGGCTTGGCGACGCGCGAGACATCCCTGATAGTTCTCGACAGAGCCGAGGATTATCTGCGGTACGGCATAGACCCTCCGGCGGAACTCCGGGACGAGTACGACCGTCTGCGCACGGACGGCTGGGCGGAACAAAATATCCGGGAACGCGGCAAACTGGAGCGCGTCGCCGGAGAATGGGGTCAGCGCGAGGAGTGGTGGGAAAAGGATTTCCCGAAAGACCGTATGCCGCGCAAAAAGACGGATGAGAAAAGAAATGGTTCCAGCGCCCCAATCGCTATGAGTGAATCCTATGCCGAAACAGAGAGCATGCGTCTTCGAATGGACGCGGCGAGTGTTCCGAGGAACGCCGCTCCCGCACAGGAACAGGACATCTCCGGATGGAGTCTCTCGGGCTCTGGCGGTTCTAAGCCGGGAGATGATCTTTCGGGCGAGCCGGCGGCGATGAGCATAGCGCTCAGACCGTGGAGCCCTGATTCTCCTTATAGAAGGCGAATGAAGGAGGCCCGCCTCGAGGATTTGTACCGCATATATCTTGACGAGCGCCCGGATTACGAGAACAGCGCGGCATTTTTCCTCGACGTTTCGTATCAGTTGATGGAACGCGGGCTGGAAGATTTATCCATGCGCGTCCTGTCGAATCTGGCCGAGATGGAGCTTGGAAATCACCAGATATTGCGGGTGCTGGGCTATCGTCTGCTGGAAGCCGGCCGTGCCGGGCAGGCCGCGGTCATATTCAGACAGGTCCTCGCCATAGCCGATTACGAGCCGCAGTCGTACCGCGATCTTGGTCTCGCTTATAACGCGATAGGGGAGAGTCAGGCGGCCGTCGATATGCTTTACGAAGTTGTGGAGCGAGATTTCGGCAGGAATTTTCCGGGCATAGAGGTCATAGCTCTTACGGAGATGAACGCGATAATCGCGGTTTCTCCGAAGGAGCTGGATGTCAGAAAAATAGACCCGCGCTTCATAGCCGACCGCCCGCTCGACTTGCGCGTCGTACTGACGTGGGACTTTGACAGCACCGATATAGATCTCCACGTCACCGACCCCAACGGCGAGGAAGTTTATTACGCGGAGCCGCTGAGCTATCAGGGTGGGCGTATTTCGCCGGACAACACAACCGGCTACGGTCCGGAGGAATACTCCCTCAAAGTCGCCAAGCCCGGGAAATACAAGGTAGACGTGAACTTCTACGGGCATTCCCGGCAGATCGTTTCGGAAGCGACTACGATACAGCTAGATTTCTTCACCGGCTACGGAACGAAAGAACAGAAAAAGCAATCTGTCACCATGCGTCTTGTAGAAGCGAAAGACAGGATATTCGTAGGCGAGTTCGATGTGAGATAATGCCGGCCACGCCATCTATCAGCGCTGATAAAAAGTTTGTGGCAGACGCTCCGGCTGTGGCCTCAAGCAAGTTTGACGGCAAAGTTTGGCTATTGACATGATTGCGCGTGATTCTGTACAATCTTCCCGCTGTGATTCTTCAGCAAAAGGCGCGGAAATAGCTCAGTTGGTAGAGCATTGGCTTCCCAAGCCAAGGGTCGCGGGTTCGAATCCCGTTTTCCGCTCCAGTGATATCAAGGGTTCAGGGGAATTTCTCCTGGACCCATTTTTATTTTTTGGTACAGTAATTGATCGTCGTACAGGGAAAACTGTGGCCTGGGTGCTCGGCAATCGTGATACTGAACGTTTCAGCGGCTCTACGACAAGGTCAGGCATTTGACAGGCTGCACTTTTTACACCTATGATTGGAAGGCTTTCGCGAAAAGGGTTCATGGTCGATTTGACTCTGCGTATCTGGCACTCAATCACAACCACTGATCAGTTCCTTCTGACTCAGAGAGTGTCCTTATCTAAATTTAGGTAAACACTCTCATTAATTAGATTAATTATATTGCTTAAATAAAATTTATTTTATGATATTTCACCCGATGCCCGATAAGGCCTTTACAAGTTTTCCTTCTTGTGGTCTAATATCGAATGTTAGTCTAGTATAATTTATACATGCGCAATTCTGTCGCTTGCCTTGTTGCTTGTCGAGGAGGTGAGGTACGTCGGCGAGGGCGTTTCATATCAGTTATGGGTCAAAGAAGCCAAAGTGTGAAGCGTTAAAACCAGTGAGCGCGCCCCATGAGCTTACCGGATCCGGCGGACACGCCGGATGTTTGGAAGGAGAAACTTTATTTATGAAGGCATTTAAGCGTAACAGCAGCGAATTTT
>JAISYN010000259.1 GCA_031269915.1 Synergistaceae bacterium | reverse complement strand
GGGAATATGCTGTCAGGGTGGAAAAACAGCATGAAAGCAACTCAAATGCGCCGATTGAATAGATTGCATAAATAAAAGGCGTGAATTCGAAATAGTTCAAAAGAGCTGTTATGTTGAATATTCCTATAACGATTCACTGCCGCCGGCTTCGCGATAGAATTTTCAGAATTAATGTTTTGTTCGTTGTATGAGAGAGCAAGATTCTCTGCTGCCCGGTTTTTTAATCGGGATTCCCCTGGCGCAAAGGGGGCATTCCCTTTCGTCCCACGACTTTATGTCCATGACGGCCAGAGGGCGGAAGTCCGCGTCGAAGCCGGCCGCGCCTCCCGAGCGGTCCACGATCGATCCGACGCCGGCTATATCCGCGCCCATGCCGCGCAGGAGTTCCATGACTTCTTTGACGGAGCCGCCGGTGGTGACCACGTCCTCCACGATCAGCACTCTCTCCCCGCGTTCGACGCGGAATCCGCGGCGAAGCGCCATGACGCCGTTCTCCCTTTCGGCGAAGATATTTCTGACGCCGAGGGCGCGGGCCACCTCGTATGCCATTATTATCCCGCCGACGGCCGGCCCCGCCACGGCGTCGGCCGCCGTTCCGGCGCTCCTGAACATATCCGCGAGCATGGCGCACAGCTGCGCGCTCTCCTTAGGGTGTTCGAAAAGCCTGGCGCACTGCATATACCTGTCACTGTGCAATCCCGATGTCAGCCTGAAATGGCCCGTCTGAAGCGCGCCAAGCCGGCGCAGTATTTCCAATGGTTCCATTCATGAAATCCCCCTCGAAAAAATTTTAGGAACAGGCGGTTCCTCTATCCGGTTTTGAGCGTCCCCACAAGGGAACCGACGTCCGGAACGCCGTTTTCGTCCATGAAATTTTCCAGCTCTCTCAATATCCGCGGCCCGGCGAACGGATCGATCATGTTCGCGGTTCCGATCATCACGGCGTTCGCGCCCGCGATTAAAAATTCCGCGGCGTCTTCCCCCGTCATAATGCCGCCCATGCCGACGACCGGTATGGATACGGCGCGGGACGTCTGCCAGACCATGCGCAGGGCTACCGGTTTTATCGCCGGCCCCGACAGCCCGCCGGTTACGTTCGCCAGCACGGGCGTTCTCGTCTTCGCGTCGATCGCCATTCCCGTCACGGTGTTTATCAGGCTTATGGCGTCCGCTCCCGCGCCGCTCACCGCGCGGGCGATCTCCGTTATGTCCGATACGTTGGGCGACAGTTTCACCATCAGCGGATGATCGCAGACTTTCCTTACGGCGGAGGTTATTTCGGCCGCGCTTTCCGGGCGGGCTCCGAATTGCGCGCCGCCGCGCTTTACGTTGGGGCAGGATATGTTGAGTTCGACTATGTCGACCGGCGCCCCGGAAAGTTTCCGTACCGCTTCGGCGTAATCTTCCGCGGTGCTTCCGGCCACGTTCGCGATCACCGCCGTGCCCGCGCGCGCGAGGCGCGGCAATTCGTCGCGGAGGAATGCGTCGATCCCGGGGTTTTGAAGCCCGACGCTGTTCAGTACGCCGGACGCGGTCTCGGCTATCCTGTGCGGAGGGTTTCCCTCCCTCGGTTCGTTGGTGAGACCTTTTACGGCTATCGCCCCCCACGATGAGATATCGTAGAACTCTCCGTACTCGCGTCCGAACCCGAAGGTTCCGCTGGCCGCGATGAGAGGGTTTTTCAGTTTCACTCCGCATAGGTCGATTGTCATATTTCTCACCGGAAAATTACCTCCGACAGGTCGAACACCGGGCCGTCCCTGCATACTCTCCTGTACCCGGTTTTTTCGCCGCGTTTCCCAGCCGGGCAGCTGCATACGAGGCACGCGCCGACGCCGCAGCCCATCCTCTCCTCCAGCGACGCGAACGACGCTATGCCCTGCGCGCCGCATATCTTTTGCATAGCCTCCAGCATCGGCGCCGGGCCGCAGGCGAATATGGCGCTCGGGCGCTCCGTTTCCAGCGCCCGAGCCACCAAATCGGTCACTAGGCCGCCTGTGGAAAGCGATACTTTCCCGCGCGCTCTCAGTTCTTCCACGCCGAATGACGAAGCCTCGTCCGCGAACCCGATGAAAGATCTCGCCCCCGGCAGGCGTTGCGCGGCGAAAAGCAGCGGGGCCACTCCGACTCCGCCTCCCACCAGCCAGATATCTCCGCTTTCGGCAGGGACGCTGGGAAACGGATTGCCGAGAGGCATCAGCGTCCTCGCCGATTCGCCCGGGGCCATGCCGGCTATCTTTGCGGTTCCCGCGCCCGAGGCCCTCACTACTATCCTCAACCGGTTTTTGTCGGCGTCGAACCCCGCTATGCTGATGGGGCGGCGCAGAAATACGCTGCCGGCCGATATGTGCGCGAACTGGCCGGGTTCCGGGGATACTCCCTTCGCTTCATCGGGCAGTTCCAGCAGGATGTCGGACGCGTTAGCGGCGATCCGCCGCACGGATACGGCCCGAACCTCGAAATCCCCCGTCATTTGTTCAGTCTCAGAGCTTTCGAGATGTCGTCCCTCATTCTCGCCGCTTCATGTCTGGCCGCGCCGACGAAGTCGCCGGTCGCGGTTTTTTCGTGCGCGCGGATCAGCGTGCGTGACGCCGCCACTATCGCGCCCCCGCCCTGCCTGTCGAAACACGCCGCCAGGCGTTCCGCCGTTGCTCCCTGCGCGCCGTAGCCCGGCAGCAGAAAAAACGTGCGGGGCATATGCTCCCTCAGCTTTGCCCCCTGTTCGGGATACGTCGCTCCGACCACGGCGCCGACCGAACTGTACCCCTCCGCGCCGATGAGTTTTTCCCCCCAATCGGCGACGCGCTCGGCGACGCGCTCGTACAGTTTCTTACCTCCGCCGGTTGGCAGATCCTGAAATTCCGCGCCTGAAGGATTGGACGTCTTCACCAGCGCGAATATCCCGCCGCCGTACTTTTCGCAGTCGGCGAGGAACGGAGCGAGTCCGTCCGTGCCGAAGTACGGGTTCACGGTCAGAAAATCGGCCCTGAACGGCGAGTTTTCGCGCAGATACGCCGACGAGTAAGCCTCGGCGGTCGCTCCGATATCGCCGCGCTTCGCGTCGGCAATGACCACGTAGTTCAGCCGGCGCGCCTCGTTTATGGTTCTCTCGAAACATACGGCGCCGGACGGTCCCAGCATTTCGTAGTACGCGGCCTGTATTTTGACGCATGGAATCATGTCGCGGAGCGCGTTCAGCAGCGCGGCGTTGAAGGCGAACACCGCCTCGGACGCTCCGCCTTCTTCCAGATACGGCCTAGCGAATTTTTCGGGCACGTACTCGATCCTAGTGTCGAGCCCCAGGGCCGTTGGATTGCCCGTGTCGCGCACAGCCCGGATCAGCCTGTCTATCTGCATGCCCATTCCCCGCCGAAGGCTATTTTCCCTCCGGCGATCGTACATTTCACGACCCCGGACAGCGTCCGTCCGCCGAATGGGGTATTGTGCCCGCGGCTCGCGAATTTATCGGGATCGACGGTCCATTCGGCGTCGGGGTCTATTATGGCGACGTCGGCGGGGCATCCGGGGGCTATGGTTCCCGTGTCGAGGCCGAGGATCTTCGCCGGGGCGGAAGTCATTTTTTCGAGGAGTTTTTCAGCGGTCATGTATCCCCCCTTCACGAGAACGGTCCAGCATATTGAAAACGCGGTTTCAAAGCCGGAGATGCCGCTTGACGCTATCGCGTACTCAACGTTTTTGTCGTCGGCGTGATGCGGAGCGTGGTCGGTCGCTATACAGTCTATCGTTCCGTCGAGCAGGGCTTCTATCAGCGCGCGCCTGTCGTCCTCAGCGCGCAGCGGAGGATTGACCTTGGTGTTCGTGTCGTAACCGCGCACAAGTTCGTCCGTGGCGTATATGTAATGGGGGGCGGTCTCGCATGTGACTCTGACTCCCCGGCGCTTAGCCTGCCTTATTATCTCGGCTCCGCCGGCGGTGGATACGTGGGCGATGTGCACTCCGGTATGTTCTACTTCGGCGAGCGTACAGTCGCGGGCTATCATCGTCTCCTCGGCCGCGCGGGTGATTCCGGGCAGGCCGATAGCCGTCGACCAGTACCCCTCGTTCATCAGGCCCCCGTCCGTGAGGTCGGTATCCTCCGGGTGGGATATCACGCGGATTCCGAAGCGTTTCGCGTAGCTGAGCGCGAGCCTCATCCGCTGCGCGTTTCTGACGCATTTCCCGTCGTCCGAGAGGGCCGCGGCGCCGGCCTCGACCAGTTCTCCGACCTCCGTGAGTTCCTCGCCGGCGAGGTTTTTAGTGATTGCCGCGATCGGGTATACGTGCACCGGCCCAGCGAGCGCGGCTTTTTTCTTTATGAATTCCGTGACCACGGCGTTGTCGTTCACCGGGTTGGTGTTCGCCATGCAGCAGATGGAAGCGAATCCTCCTTTTGCCGCCGCGGTCGTTCCGCTCGCTATGTCCTCTTTCTCCTCGTAGCCGGGTTCCCTGAGATGACAGTGCAGGTCGACCAGGCCCGGCGTCACCAACATACCTGACGCGTCGACGATATCGGCTCCGTCGGCGGGCAGGTCGGCGCTTACGGCGGCGATCCTGCCCCCCTCGATCCTTACGCAGCCCTTCATGATCCCGTCAGGCGTCGCTATTTTGCCGCCCTTTATCAGAAAAATATCCCCGATCATAGCTTACATACCCCCGGTTTCCGGCTTCTGCCTGGTCAGCATGAAAAGGAGAGCCATGCGCACTGCGACTCCGTTCGTCACCTGTTCGTCTATCTTAGAGTCTGGTGAGTTCATAACTTCCGTCGATATTTCGACTCCCCGGTTGACCGGCCCGGGGTGCATGACGAGCGCGTGATCACGGGCTTTCGCGACGCGTTCTTCAGTGAGCCCGAAATATTTGTGATATTCCCGCACGCTCGGGAACAGGCCATTTTTTTGCCGTTCCAGCTGTATGCGGAGCCCCATCACCACGTCCGCCCCGGAGACGGCTTCGTCGACCCTGTCGGTGGTTTCTATTCCAAGTTTTTCGAGTTCCGGCGGCATGAGCGTGGGTGGCCCGGCCGCGACCACGGACGCGCCCATGCTGGAGAGCCCGTATATGTTGGACCGCGCTACCCTGCTGTGTCTGACGTCGCCCACGATGGCTATTCTCAGCCCTTTTATCCCTCCGAATCTCTCGCGCATCGTGAACATGTCGAGCAACGCCTGCGTAGGGTGTTCGTTGATTCCGTCGCCCGCGTTTATCACTGCCGCTCTCACGTTTTTGGCCATGAGATGAGGAGCCCCGGTCATCGGGTGCCGCATGATGATTATGTCCGTGCCCATCACATCGAGAGTCCGGGCTGTGTCTATCAGCGTCTCTCCCTTTGTCACGCTCGAAGTGGACGCGGACACGCTGGAAGCGGTACCCGACATGTATTTGCAGGCGAGTTCGAAGGACATCCGCGTTCGCGTGCTGTTTTCGTAGAATAGCGTTATCACGGAGCGCCCCTGCAAATGGGGCGTTTTTTTGTTGTTTGAGGTTATGACGACCTTCATCAGTTCCGTTGTATTCAATATCTCGTGTATCTCCTCGACGGCTGTCTCCCTGAGTCCCAGCAGATCCTTATTCCTGAGCATCGTCTATTCGCCTCCGCCGGACGTCATATCGAGCACGAGTACGCAGTCCTCCGCGTCGAAAGGCGCGATTTTCACCGCTATCAGCTCACTGCGCGATGTAGGAACGTTTTTGCCCACGAAATCCGCTCTTATGGGGAGTTCGCGATGGCCCCTGTCTATCAGCACGGCGAGTTGAATGGTGCGGGCGCGCCCGACTTCCATTATGGCCTCCATAGCCGCTCTCGTGGTACGTCCGGTGAACAGCACGTCGTCGACTAGAACCACGTCTCTGCCGGTGATGCTGAAAGGGATGTCCGTCCCGTTGATCACCGGATGTTCGGCCAGGAGAGAGAGATCGTCTCGGTAGAAAGTGATGTCGAGGCTGCCGTTTTGAACCGACGTATTTTCCACTTCCTCAATGTGCGCGGCGAGTAGTTTCGCTATGGGCACGCCTCGCCGCTGTATCCCTATGAGCGCCACGCTGCCGGTTCCCTTGTTCCTCTCGATTATCTCATGGGCTATGCGATGTATGGCCCTTTTCATCGACTGTTCGTCCATGATGCGCGCTTTTTCTCTCAAAATTGCCACCTCCGGCTTTTTTTGCTGATACGACAGAAAACCCCGCCGTCCTTTTTTCAGGAGGCGGGGCGCAATTTCATTCCGCGCAAAATGCATCTGCCGCCTTCCCGGCCTCGCTGGACCGGATTAAAGGACTTCGTTTTTCTGCCGCACGTATACTATCACCGCTCAGTCGAATTGTCCACAACTCGCTGGCGGTAAATTTTTATTTTTTGCCGGCGAGTTTCATGAGATTGCCCAGTTCCTTTGTGAGCGGGGTTATCTTGGCTCCCGAGGCCGGTTTGCCCAAAGCCGTCTTCGCTTCGGTCGCCTTGCCCCAGTACGCCTTGTTGGCGTCGCCGTTGACGTTTATCGTTGAACCGCTCAGCGTCAGCCCGGCGAAGAGGCCCTTGGACATCGAATAGCTGTATATCGACGCGTCTGCCCGCGAGTCGGTTGCCGCCTGCGCGTCTCTCCCCATCGGGCCGGCCGCCACGCTGACGTCGCCGCCGAGTTTGAAGCCCTTGCCGCCCGTGAAAGCCT
>JAISYN010000219.1 GCA_031269915.1 Synergistaceae bacterium | reverse complement strand
TCGTAGAGGTAGCGCAGGAAGATTTCTTCGTCCCGGTCCCCCGCCTGAGCTATTTTTTCCCTGAGCCGTTCGTTGTCGAGTTCGTAAATGTCGTCGATGTAGGCGGCGGCGTAGAGCTTTTTAGCCTCCAGCACCTCGTCCAGCGCCCTCTTCACCGTCGTGTCCCGAAGGGTGAGACCCATTTCGCCGAATATCTTCAGCAGAATTTGCTTCTGGTCCTCCACGTCCAGAATGACGAAGTTCTTCGGATAGTTCAGGACGTGAATGTCCTCTTTCAGAAGCTGCGCGCAGAAGGCGTGAAAGGTGCAGATGAAGCTCAGGTCCAGGTCGTCCCCCAGCATGGCGCGTATCCGGCGCTTCATTTCGTTGGCGGCGCGGTTGGTGAAGGTGGCGCATAGGATGTTTTTCGGCGCGATCCCAAGGGACGACGCCAGATAGCAGTACCGGGAGGTCAGAGTCCGCGTCTTGCCCGTGCCGGCCCCGGCGATGACCCGGACCGCCCCCTCCGTTGCGCGGACGGCCTCCCGCTGTTCCGTGTTCAGATGCGCCAGGTAGTCTTCCATATCTGAACGCCCTGTTTACAGTTTTCTTACGCTCTCCCCTTGAAACAGCTGCATTTCCATCAGGCTGTTCTCCGGGTGGCGTCCGGCGGTCAACTCCATCATCATGTCGACGGCTTTTTGCGCGAGCAGTTCGGGCTTCAGGCCGACGGACGTGATGCGCGGGGTCAGCAGGCGCGAAATGGTCGACGCGCTCGACCCCACGAGAGACACGTCCTGCGGGACACGCAGTCCCATGTCCTGCAGTTGCTTCAAAATAGTTCCGACCACTATGCTTTCATCGGCGTACAGCGCGGTGGGCCGGCTTTCGGGGGAGGAGTTGAACATCTCCTTCACTTCGCCGATAACGGATTCCAGAGTGTTCGCGACGCTGTGGCCGGAAACGTACCGTTCGTCCAGGTTGATTCCGCGGCTCTCGAAAGCGCGCGCGTAGCCGTCGAAGCGATGGTTGCTCCGTTCGCACATGTTCGGGTATAGCATATTGGGGATAAATCCAATACGCTCATGACCACAGTCGATCAGCATTTCAATCAGGCCCTGTACGCCCTTTCGATAGTTCGGGGCAAGGCATCTCACGCTTTCGTCCAAGGTGAAATAATCGCGCGTGTTGTACAACAAAACGGGAATTCCGTAAGAGACGAAACGATTGATTTGCTCATCCTGCAACGAGCTGTTGGCGACAAAAATGACATCGTACCGCCTTCTGATCAATTCATCGACAAACGCGTCCGAGGCCATCATGTCGCTGCCGCGCTTGACGGTAATCAAAGAGACCGTATAGCCTTTGTCGTAAGCGATGCCCTCCATGCTGTACAGAAGGTCGTTAAACATATCGTTCAAAACGCTGCCCCTTAAAACGGCGATCTGAAACGTCTTGTTTTTTTTCAAGTTCCGCGCGGTCCCGTTGGGAATGTATTTAAGTTCGCGTATCGCTTTCAGAACGGCTTTTTTCTTCTCTTCGCTGACATAATTGGTCCCGTTAATGACATAGGACACTACGCCGGGCGATACGTTAGCTCTCTTCGCAACGTCGTTTCTTGTAACCATATACCATGCACCCTTTATTTCTCCAATATATAGCGCGCCGCTTCATCTCCGCCGTGATTTGCCGCGTACAGGGCTGTCCGGCCGCCCGCCCGCGAAACAACGATGTTCGCGGCTCCGGCCCCGGTATCCACGACATGGCGTTTCATCCGAATCCCGCATCCGCTGTCCCGGCTCTCGATTGTGTAAAGCGATATGTCCTTTTCTCCTCCGCGGTTACACGCCACGACGCAGCGGCTGCCGTCGATTTCCCCGGCCCAGATAGCGTGGCAGAAGCTGACCCTCTCTTCGGCGATTCTCAGCCAGGCATTCCCGGAATTACGGTATACCGCCAGCCGGTCGCCGTGAAAAGGCTCGACCGTCACCATTTCATCCAATCCGTCCCCGTCGAGGTCGAACATGCACATGTCGCTCACCTCGCCGCCGAGCAAGCGCTCCGTTTGCCAGGCGCCGCCGTCGCGCCTCACTTCGTAGACGCCCTCCTGCCCGCTCACCAGAACGGAGCTGCCGGCGCCGCTGCGCCACATGCCGTGATGCTTGTGTATAGGAGTAAACAATCGGCTGGGTTCCGAGCCGGCTTCGGCGGGAACAAGCCAAACACTGCCGGGTTGGGACCAATCCTGCTCAAACGCTTTCTCAGCGCAAAGCGTCCCCGCGACAATGACTTTATCCCTGCCCACGCCTAATGTCAGAATGCGGTGGACGTATGGGAGGCGCGCCACTGTCTCCACGTCCGTTCCCAGTACTTCGCCGTCTCCAAGATTGATCGTGAACCGTACGATCTCGGCTTTTTCGGATTGGAAAACGGGGTAGAATTTTTGAATGGCGAAAAACGACGCGCCCTTATCGGGGACAAGGCACATCACTCCGCCGGCGAGCCCGTCGATGCGCTGCACCCGGCCCGTTTTCAGATTGACGAGGGCCGTTTTCCCCGCTCTGTTCTCCGAAGAAACGATGCAGTATTCCTCTCCGTTCAGTTCGATCAACTGAATCGCGTATGCTTTTTCGAGTTCGCAGAGGCGCGTCTTTTTTATAATCATCATTCCTCCAAAAACCATTCCTCCAAAAATCGTTCCTCCAAAAAATTATTCGACGCCGGACAGGGCAAAGCATTTTTGAAGAAAATCACGGCAAACGCTTTCTTTGCGCCACATATCGTCGCCCGGATGACTCAAGACCTCGACGGAGACGTAAGTGTTCTTGACGCCGTCCGGTTTGGGGTAAGAGGCGATGGTGCGGATTATCTCCGCCCCGACCTCCGGCGTGAGGAAACCTTCCGTTTTATAGTCCGGGGCGGCTCCCACGTCCATATGCAGATCGCCGAAACACGGATGAAACGGGTCAGTGACGGCGTTGCACAGGTGAAATTGCGCGATATAAGGCTTTGCGTACTCCAGCGACCACGCGATCTCCGTTCCGCCCAACGCTTCATGCGCGCTGTCCCAGTGGACGAAGGCGTTCGGGTTGCGTTGATGGATGGGGGCGAACCACTCCATGGACTCCTTCATCGGGCCGATCAGCTGCTTTTTGAAGGCGTAGCGATCCAGCGGCTCCAAGGTCAGGTTCATCCCGTATTCCCCGCAGGCCGCCGCCAGCCTGTTCAGCGAGCCGGCCAGGCATTCTTTCGCGAGCCGGCGCTTTTCGTCGCCGGGGTCGTCGCCGCTGGGGAAACCCAGATTCGCGCATCCCTGGCCGGCTGCTAGTTTTACAAGCTCCAGCGCGTACTCGACCGAGGCTTCGCGCAGTTTTTCGTCGGGGCTGTTCAGGTTCATCCCGCGGTCCTTCAAATAGGGGGTAGCGAAGATCGTCAGATTCAAATCATTTTTCTCGACGATTCGCCTCACGGCGAGACGCCTCCAGCGGTCGAAAAAAACGCCCAGCTCCACTCCGCGGTAGTAACCTATCTCTACTGCTCTCTCAAGGACTTCCAACATACGCCCCTCGTCGCCGCGCAGCGGCATGAATATCTCCAGCAGGTGAACAGAAGGAAGTATCTTTTGCCGAATGTCCATAATTTCGTCTCCCATTTCATTTTTACCCAATGCCCAAGTATATTTTCTGAACCCGCTCGTCGTGCAGCAAGTCGTCGCAGGAGCCCTGCATGGCGGTTTCGCCGTTGGAGATGACGTAGGCATAGTCGGCGAACGCTAAAGTTTTTTCGGCGTTTTGTTCGACAATTATAATCGAGATTCCGCTTTTGTTGATATGCCGGGTAAATTCAAAGATTTCATCCACCAACTTCGGCATAATACCCAGGCTGGGCTCATCTAAAATGAGCAGCTCCGGGTTGGACATCAACGCCCTGCCAATGGCGGCCATCTGTTATTCTCCGCCGGACATCGTGCCGGCCAGCTGACGCTTCCGCTCGGCCAGACGGGGAAAAATCTCGTAGACGGTCTCCAGCTTTTCCTGGATGAGGGATTTGTCCTTGACGGAGTAAGCTCCCATCATCAGGTTGTCGAGGACGGACATCTTGGGAAAAAGATGGCGGCCCTCCGGTATCATGCTGATGCCCAGCTCCACCATCTTATACGACGGCACGCCGGCGAGGCTCTTGCCTTTGTACGTCACCGAGCCGGAGTCAGGCCGAATGACGTTGGTAATGGCGCGCAGAGTCGTGGTCTTGCCCGCGCCGTTCGAGCCGAGCAGCGCCACGATCTGGCCTTGCTTCACCTCAAATGAAATGCCGTGAATGGCCGGCATGTTGGAATAGCCGGCGACCAAATCTTTAACGGTCAGCATTATGTCCGCCTCCCAGGTAAGCCCTGATGACTTCCTCGTGGGCCGTCACTTCCCGCGGCGTGCCCTCCGTCAATTTTCTGCCGGAAACGATCACCACGACCTTTTCCGACACCGTCATCACCACCTGCATCACGTGCTCTATCATCAGAATCGTTACGCCCCGCGCGTTGATTTTCTTGATGAGTTCTATAGCCTTCCGCCTCTCGATTCCGTTGAGGCCCGCCATCGTTTCGTCCAGCAAAAGCAATTCCGGATCGCCGGCCAAAGCGCGCGCGATTTCCAGCCGCTTTTTCTGCATCACGTTCAGCGATTCGGACGGCGCGTCGTTAAAGTCCGCGAGATCGCAGAAAGCGGATACGTCTTTCGCGCGCCCCATCGCGTCCGAAACGCGGTTGCGATGACAGAGCGCGCCTACTGTGATGTTTTCGAGCACAGTCATCCCGTCCAGGGACTGCGGTATCTGGTAGGTGCGCCCTATCCCCTGGCGGCAGACCTGAAAGGGTTTAGATTTGGAAATATCCACACCCTTGAAGAAAATTTTGCCAGAGGTAATGGAATGGGCGCGGCTGAGAGAGTTGAACAGGGTGGTCTTTCCCGCGCCGTTCGGGCCCACCACCCCAACGACGCCGCCCTCCTCCACCTCGAAGGAGATATCTTCGTTGGCCATCAATCCGCCGAACTGCTTGGAAGCGTGCTCCACCTTCAGTATAGCCGCCATTCGTTACCCCTCCTCGTTCGAGTTTTTCCGAAACAGAGATGCCGGGGCCCGTTTCGGCAGCAGAGAGATCAGCCCGTTCGGCAGAAACAGAACGATGACGATGACAAGAACGCCGTAAATAACCAAATTCAGGCCGCTCGTTCTGACAAACAGAGAGCGCGAGTATTCGCTGATCATGGTCATGACGAAAGCCCCCAAAACCGGCCCCCACACAGTGCCGATTCCGCCCATGACGCACACCAGCACGATCAGCATGGAGTTCGCCAGAGGAAGCAGCACCATCGGATCTACGTATTGAATATACTGCGCGTACAACGCCCCGCCGACGCTCACGATGGCCGCGCTGATCATATATGCGATGCGCTTGTACCGCGCGGCGTCTACCCCCGAACTTTCCGCGCTTTCCTGATTCGCTTTGATCGCCCGGCAGTAATAACCGAATTTCGAGTTTTCCATAACCTTGGTGAGAACGACAAAAACCACCAAAAAGGCGAGACAGACGTAATAGAAAGGATGTTTTTTCACAAATTGAAGGGAGTACCACTCCGGCAG
>JAISYN010000201.1 GCA_031269915.1 Synergistaceae bacterium | reverse complement strand
GTTGAGAGCGGAGGAAAGCGGAGCGCCGTGGCGTCCAACGTAAAGGACAAAGTCACGGCAAAGAGGGGTTTTGGCTGGCCTCTTGTGGGCAAAATATCCAGCTCCTACGGATGGCGCAGGGATCCGATAAGAAGAGGCAGGGACTTTCATACCGGTTTGGATATAAGGGCGCCTTACGGCAGGACGATAGTCGCGTCCGCGGCTGGTAAAGTCGTTCATTCGGGATGGATGGGCGGTTACGGCAGAACGATAGTCATTTCTCACCCGGGCAATATCACGACTTTGTACGGACATTGCAGCAAATTGCTGGTGAAGGTCGGATCCAACGTAAAAAGAGGACAGGCGATAGCCAGGGTCGGAAGCACTGGAAGATCCACGGGTAATCATCTTCACTTCGAGGTCCGTTCCGGAGGCTCGCCCATGAATCCGGTAAAGGTCTTGCGATAGGATTCAGCGGCCGTTCGAGTTCGCCGAAATCGCCGGCAGATTGTTTGCGCTGCGTCAGCCAATTTCCCGGGCGTAACGGATATGACCTATTGCGGGGGAATATTCGGCAGGCGGTTTGTGAAATTTTTGTGTAAATTTGACGAGGAGTGATTTTATAGAATGGCCAAATTTATTTTCGTCACAGGAGGCGTCGTTTCGTCGCTGGGCAAAGGGATTACCGCCGCTTCCCTCGGGACTCTGCTGAAACGGAGGGGACATAGGGTATCGATCATCAAGATGGATCCGTACATCAACGTCGACGCCGGAACAATGAACCCTTTTCAGCACGGGGAGGTTTTCGTGACTGACGATGGAGCGGAGACGGATCTCGATCTGGGGCATTACGAGCGCTTCATCGACGAGCCGCTTTCGAGCGGCAACAGCGGCACGGCCGGCAAGATTTATCAGGAGGTAATCAGCAAGGAACGCGCGGGGCGCTACAACGGAGGGACGGTCCAGGTGATCCCGCACGTTACCAACGAGATACAGGAGCATATCCTCCGGGTTGCCTCCGGTAACGATGTGCTCATAGCCGAAATAGGCGGAACGGTGGGGGATATTGAAGGCCTCCCGTTTCTCGAGGCGATCAGACAGATGGCGGGCAGAGTGGGCCGGGCAAACGTGCTTTACTGCCATGTGACGCTGATACCGTATATAGCGGCGGCCGGAGAACTCAAGACAAAGCCGACGCAGCACAGCGTAAACGAGCTGCGGCGCATAGGCATTCAGCCGGACATCATCGTATGCCGCTCTCAACTTCCCCTCACATTTGAACTCAAGGATAAGATAGCTCTCTTTTGCAGCGTGTCGGGCGACAGCATATTCGAGGCGATCGACGCGGACTCGATCTATAGCGTCCCCATCAACTTCCAGCGTCAGGGCTTGGACAAGGCTGTGATGAGCAGGCTTGGTATCTCCGCCGGTGGGGAGCTTGAAATGGATGACTGGCTGAATTTCCTGGAAATGAGGGAACATCCCGAAGGAGAGGTGGAAATAGCCCTGGTGGGCAAGTATACCGGCATCAAGGACGCGTATATGAGCGTTAACGAGGCAATACTCCACGCGTCCATTCACAACAGGGTCGGGGTCAAACTGCGCCATATAGAAACCGAGGAAATAGAAAAAACCGGAGCGGAAAGCGTTCTTAGGGGAGTGCACGGTATTCTGGTACCCGGGGGTTTCGGATCGCGCGGCATGGAGGGCAAGATAGCGGCAGCTGAATACGCGCGGGAGAGCGGAACGCCGTATTTCGGCCTCTGCCTCGGATTACAGGCGGCCATCATAGATTTCGCGCGCAACGTAGCGCAGCTCGCTCTGGCCAACAGCTCCGAAATGGATCCCGGCGCCTCAAATCCCGTAGTGCATATGATGGAAGAACAGAAAACAGTGAACGGGCTGGGCGGGACGATGAGGCTCGGAGCCTACCCGTGTAGACTGAAAGAGGGCAGCCTCGCCCACAGGGCTTACGGCAGGACGGAGATACGCGAACGGCACCGCCATCGTTACGAATTCAACAACAGTTACAGGGAGAGATTTGAATCCCTTGGAATGAATGTGACGGGCCTGTATGAGGAAAAAAATCTCGCGGAGATACTCGAAATAAAATCTCATCCGTGGTTTGTCGGAGTTCAATTTCATCCGGAATTTTTGTCGCGCCCGCTTCGCCCGCATCCTCTTTTCAGGGATTTCATAGCGGAGTCAAAAAAACTCGCCGGTTTGTGACGCGATGGACGGTTGCAGGTATAATTTAACTGACGTTACTGGTTTGGGGGGTTAAAAACATGAAAATCCGCGTTTCGATGTTATTTGTTCTGATGGTCTGCCTATTCGCAAACAGGGCTTTCGCTGCTGACGAAACCGCTTTGAACACGGAGGATACGCCGCAGCAGCAATCTCTGGAAAGAGTGGAGGAAATCGTCTACGGCGCTCCGTCTTCCGGGGGGATGTTTCTGAGGCTTGCCCGCGTGGAGCGCGATCTCTTCGGCATGGAACTGCCCGGAAGCCTTACAGAGCGGCAGCAGGCGCTCAGAAGCTTTGTGGAGGAAGGTACGGCGACACAGCCGTCTTTAGTTTACAAAATAGGAGTGGCCGAGTGGGTGACTCTGAATCGCGTCCATCCCTCTTTGCCCCTCTCCGATAGAATGACTAACCTGGAGATTGCTTTGGAGGGCGAACCGCAGGTGGGCGCGCTTTCAGCCCGCTTGGAGCGTATACTGACAAAACTTTTGCCTAACGGCGTCTATTCTGCGCCCGTGCAGATACCAGCCGGCACGGTATTCAAAGGAGCTTTCACAAAGACTCTGACCGTTCGCAACGTTTCCGTCGGCGATAAGATAGAGCTGAGTATCATTGAGGATTTCACCTCGGGCGGTACGGTTGCGGTGGCAAAGGGCAACCGGATTTTTGCCGAAGTGACTAAGGTAAAGATGCCCCGCAGTTTCGGGCGAACATCTGAAATAAACGTCAATTTCAAAGACTTGGAATCTCTCGACGGACGGATGTCGCCTATTACGCTGGGAGCGCAGGCGAAAAAAGCGATGGAGCTGGACTCCGGAACTGTCGGCGCCGCGGGGGCATCCATCGCCGGAGCGGTTTTGCTCGGGCCGCTGGGCCTTGCCGGAGGCTTTCTCGTAAGGGGGAGCGATAAACAGATCAAAGAAGGAACTCTGATGTACGTAGAAATCACCGAAGCGGTCACGGTGACGGGTTATCCTATCGCGGCTTCTACGGTTCCCGCGGACGACGGAACGGTATATACGGGACCTTCGCCGACGCAGCAGACGTCGGACTTTGTTCCTATCGACGGCGAATAGGGCCGGCCGGCGGCGGAAGCTACTGATTCATCTTTTTTCAAAAAAACGGCCGCGTTTTCGGGTCGGGACGGTGAGCGCTTGACGAATGATCGTGTTGCGGTGAAAACGAAGATAGCGGTTGCCGTTTTCGTCTGTATCGCCGTACTGTCCTGTTCCTCTGTGTCGCGCGCGGGAGAGAGGGATAGGGTGTATGATATACTGGACTCATGGACATGTGTCAGATGGGGTGAAGACAATATCGCATGGGTCGTCCACTATCCGGAAGAGCTGGTTGACCCGTGGATTCGTTCCGAGGCCGAACGCCGGCGCATGAAGCCGGAACAGGCGGAGGAACTGCGCAAATCGTTCAGCGACGAGCTGAGAATCGGTTCCGCTACGGCTGTGCTGCTGTCAGTGTACGGATACGGAGCGTCTCCGGTCAATATCTCTCCGATGTCGAAAAATATCACGCTCATAAATTCCTCTGGCGGCAGAATAAACCCTATAGTCTTTGAAAAGAAACTCGACAGTCCCATAAGCGGATTGGTTCAGGGTTTTGTTTTTTTCCCTCCGCAGACCGACAAAAATTTCAGGATAATAGTGAATGGACTCGTTCCCGATAGAGAGACAAATTTTACATTTCCGGCTTCGGGGGGCGCAGGCGGCGCTATCGCGACTCTTCCCGCGCCTGCCGCTGAAACCGGTACTGAAAACGAGCGCCTGGAAAAAGAGGTCGTCGTGAAAATTCCGACAAAAAGGGATTCAGCCTCGACTAAGCCAGCGCCTCCCGCGGTTCCGGAACCGCCGAAGATAGACGGGCCTGACTTGGAAGTGGAGGGAGAGACATTTCCGCCCGTTGAGCCTGTGGTTCCCGCGCCGGTTATATCCGCGCCTCCGGAGCCGGAACCCGATACGGCGGACAGGGAAATGCCGAAACTCGCCCCGAGACAGGTGTTGGAGATTTACTTGAAAGCATGGATAGAAGGGGATACCGAAAGGATGTACTCGCTCCTTTCGGAGGAATCCCAGGGGAAGATATCAAAAGAGCTGTTCGGCAGGGAAATTGCCTCGGATAATTTCAAGAGCGCGCTGCGCTCGGGTTACAAGGTAAACTGGTCGGGGGATTCCGCCCGTGTCACCGTAGCGAGAAAAATTCTGTTTGTGCGCACGCTGGAAACAAAGCAGATAAATTTTGTGATGGAAAACGGTTCCGCGCGTGTCTCGTGGTAAAATAGTATCTGTCATTGCGGTGTTCGCCGCGGCGGTAATGGGCGTTTATATGAAGAGGGATATCGATCTCGAGAACAGAGCGCCCAGGAATAAATTGCCGGATATAATAGTGGAACGCCTCGACTTTACGCGAGCCATAAACGGCAGGGTATGGCGTGTGAAAACCGAGGAGGCCGAGAGCGAGTCCGACGTTATAAGCGCCCGCTCGATAGACATAAATGTGTATGAAGAGGTTTCGAAAAGAAGTTCGCACGTCTTAGCCAGACGCGGGAAATTTGCGCGGAAGAGTTCCAAGGTATGGCTTTGGGAAGTGGACGGGGTGGTACTGCTCGAGGACAGGAGCGTGGATTTCATCGCCGCGCGCGCTAATTATGACACTTCGTCCGATATATGGTTTTTCGATGAAGGGATTTCCGCTAGCGACGACAAGATTCATGTCGAGAGCGGAACCGCGAAAATTGATTCTTCCGGAGTTTTAAATCTCGGTAAAGGGGCGCGGATACATTGGAAGTCAGAATGACGATCGTTTTGAAGCCCATTGCCGCGGTAATTCTGGCGGCGTTGTATTGCCTGTCGTCGGTGTTTCCGTCTGGCGCCGCGGAGAACAGTACAGTACAGTTGGACGCCGACGTGATATCTTTTGAGGAAGCTACCGGAGTCGCGACAGCCGAAGGCAGCGTCAGGATGACCGACCGTGAGTTTTATGTGACCGCCCCGTACCTTGAATACCAAAGCGCCTCTCAGCAGGTCACCGCGCGCTCGTCTCCGGCGGGAGATGTGGTTTTATATACCGCTGGGAAACGTCTCGCGGGAGAAAGGCTGGATTATAATCTCGAAACGCGGCGGGGAGCCATGACAAACCCCAGCGGCAAAGTCGACGTTTTTTACGTCAAGGGCGAAGTTATCGAGGTTATGCCTTCCTCCGAAACGCCTCAGAGGAGCGGAAAAATTGTCTCCGGCGATGCGGATGAGGCATCGGACGACCTGTCCGCGATATGGAACGGCGCTTCTGTCACAACATGCAGCGAACCGCACCCTCATTACAGGCTGAATTCGAAAAAGGTCACGATTTTCCCCGGACAGAAGATGATACTTCACAGGCCAAAGGCGTATCTGGGCGAAACCATGGTGCTGATGTCTCCGTTCGACATTACAATCTCACTTCGAGAAAAGGATGCCGTGAGTCAGAAAATTTTCCCTAAGCTGGGCTATGACTCGGATAAAGGCGCCGGAGCGGGAATGGCTGGTTCTTTCAATTGGAACAGCGGCGTTCTTGATTTGGAACTGATAGGATGGGGCGAAGGTATATTCGAGATGGACGCGCTCGCGACTCAGCGGATAGGGACGGATTTGTCCGTATTTGCCGGCACGAGGAGAGCCTACAACAAAGATTTTGACGAAACGGACTGGCGGCCGAGGTGGGGGCTGGCGTACGAGAGGAACGGATGGAATATGACGGCCGGTTGGACGAAGAATGAGCTGTTGTCGGTGGAGCGGCGCGCCGGGGAAGTATCGAGGTATGTGCTGGATAGAAATCCGGAGGTATATATAACGAGCCCGTGGTTCGACGACGCGGCTTTAAACGGTCACTTCAGGGTATTTGGAATTTGGGGGGATTACCAGGACCTGAAATGGGGAAATTCGAGGTCTTATACGCGCAGCGGACTGGGCGTCCAGATAAAGGGAGAGCCAGGGGCGGTACGTGGTTTCACGCCGTTCTATAACGCTGAGTACACCAGTTTCAGGTACGACGGCGGAGGTTCCGACTCGCAGTCCGTGCTTGACGCCAGGGTTGGATTTATCTGGGAGACGGGTAAATTGGATTTCAAGACGGCCTATCTGCGCCAGTTCGTATGGGGAACGTCGCCTCTGCTGTGGGATGATTACGCGGAACGCGATGAAATTTACCATGAAGTCGGCCTGCGCATTCCCACTAAATCGGAGGATTATTTCTGGCGCCTGGGAGCGAGGGCGGCTTATGATCTGATAGACCAGGAGATCGCCGAGATGGTTTACAAGGTCGAGTATACGCAGCACTGTCTCGTATGGGACGCGATATTCCGTGACGACAGACGCGGAGACGACGATTGGATTGGGCTCTCTCTCTCAATAAAGGAACTGCCCAGCGCGGAAATGAGGCTGTTCGGGAACAGCGACAGCGATCTTTTCGACCCGTTCGAGCGCTGAATATGCCGTCGCTGGACGGTGTCAGTGTTGGGCGCTTATGTTCAAAATTTTCAGCCGCCGGAGACCTTTCGGAACACGAACGCTCACTTCTTCGCCTATCGACCTGCCGATTACGGCCTTGCCTACCGGGCTCGAAACCGAGATTTTGTTTTCTTTAGGGTCAGATTCCTCCGTACCGACGAGCATATAGGTATATGAAGCGTTGCTGTCCATGTCCTGAATCACGATAGTTGTGCCCAGGTTTGCGTGGCTCGTGTCGATATCGTCGAAATCGACGACCTTTGCTTTGTTCAGTTTGTATTCCAGACGGCTTATGCGTCCTTCCAGTTTTTCCTGTTCCTCTTTCGCCGCGTGATACTCCGCGTTTTCACTCAGATCTCCAAAAGCCCTCGCTTCTTCGAGTTTGCGGGCCACTTCGAGCCTTCTGTCCGTTCGGAGTATGGAAAGTTCGCTCTTTAATTTTTCATACCCGCTTCGGGTCATTATTTCGACGTCCGAATTGTTTTTTTGATTAGCCACTTCGATCACTTCCAACCTTGTTAAAGACCGATTCAGTCTCCGGATTTTCGTTGCGCCTGCGGTATTTTAGCAGAAGTAGGATTTGACGGCAACGCTTTTGACGCCGAAATCTGCGGCGAAGCGCCCGCCAAATCTCCGCGGCCATTCCGGGATGGAGATTTTGCGTCCGCATTAGCCAGCCAGACGAACGATATATTGTCGCGGCATCCCGACGACAGGAGCGCGTTCAGGAGTTCATCCGCCGATTCTGGAAACGGCCCGGAGAGAAATCCGCGGAGTTCGTCCGCCGGTATGGTTTCCCATACTCCGTCGGAACAGAGAAAATATTCGTCGTCGTCGATTCTCGAAATTTCCCTGGCGTAAAACTCCGGTTCATGCGCTTCGAGAGCGACGACCGCGCTTGTCACTATATTTTTCCTCGAGTGCGTCCTCATCTCGTCTTCGCTTATATGCCCCATATCGAGGAGCGCCTGCACTACCGAATGGTCTTTAGTCAGTTTTTCGATATCGTTCCCGCACTGAAACCGGTAAACCCGGCAGTCCCCGCAGTTGAATGCCATAGCTCCATTTTCGCGTATCAGCAGTCCGGCGATCGTCGCTCCCATTTCAGAGAGTTCCGGATTTTTGCGCGATTCGGCATACATACGTTCCGACGCTTCTTTCAATATTTCCGCAATTACCTTCCTGTCTTCGGCCGGATCGAATTTTTGCCCGAATTTTCCGCCGGCGCACGCTTCGGCACATGTTTCCGTCAATAAGCGCGCGGCCTCGGCGCCTCCCGGGCGCCCCCCCATGCCGTCGACGACGGCAAAGCACGCGGGATAAGCCGTAATTTCCGCCGTTTCGAAGCGGTTCATATCACTGTTTTTTACCATATCGGCAATCAGAACGGCGTCCTGGTTTTCGAGGCGGACAGCCCCTCTGTTGGTTATGAAAGCCGCTCTTATCACATCACCCTCATTTCGCAGGCAAGCGACAATGTCAAGGTATCGCCCTTTTGCAGAGAGTGGAAGGCGTTGTTTTCTATGCGGCGTCCGTTGAGCCATGTGCCGTTGGTTGAACCCATATCCTCGACGCCCCATGTCCCGTCCTTGTAAATGACGCGGGCGTGACTCCGTGAAACCGTCTTAGATTCTTTGAAAAATTCGGACATCGCGCCAGCACGGCCCAGAATACAACCGCTTCGGACAGAAATTGCAGGACCGTCAGGCAAACGTATCAGCGTCAGCGCCTCAGGCGGTGAAAATTCGGTCGAGCCGGCGTTTTGCGCGGCGGATGAGCCGAGAGGATTATGCGGCGGAGCGGGGGATACCGAAGCGAGGTTTGTCATGCATACGCGGCAGACGATCTCTGATACCGGGTTTTCTTCTTTACACGCGGGACAAAGTTTTATCAGCTCCATGAAATGTGCCACCCGGCGTGACGCCTGCCTTTTGCCGGAATCTTACCTTACCCTTATGAAGACGCGTTTTGAGGGAGCGGCGTTAGCGGCAAGCGGCGTTTTGTCGAACGATATGTCATAATCGCCTGCCTGATTGCCGATGACTTCTATCATGGTGTTCATAGTGTCTCTGTTCATGTTGGGAATATTCCACGGCCCCGAGAAGCCGATATGTATCAGGCCGGTGTCGTTGCTGGTTACGGCGATATTGCCGTAGCGCAATGTTTCGTCGGTCAGGCTGCCGTCGGAATAGGCGTTTATCTGATCGGCGACGGATTTCGCGGTCGGAGTTATGCCTATTTGCACCTGTGAATCGGCATAACATGAAAGCCACGCGCTGCGGAGCAATTGAACACCGCGTATCAGTCTTCGCGCTTCGGTCTGCGCGTTGGTGCTCGAGATCATATCCGAACCGCTCAGTGTCACGAGAGTCATTATTATAGCCATGAGAACTATGACCAGCAACAGCTCCACCAGGGTAAATCCTTTTTTCGCGCTGAACTTGTTTGGCGCCATATATTCGTCATCGCCCTTCCGTATCGAAATACCGCAGATTCGTTACATATAATATATATTATACGGTATGATGGTCCCGGCACAATAGTTCTATAGGTTCATATAATTATGGACTAACGCCTCAATCGGAATGAAGTAAGAACATGCGGGGCGGCGGCATTTAGTTTCTGTAGAGCGTTGCAAAAACTGACAATCACGCCATTTTGCAGGGTTTCTCAAAAAAACGAAAACAGATTGCTCAATATGGAAAAGAGCTGT
>JAISYN010000188.1 GCA_031269915.1 Synergistaceae bacterium | reverse complement strand
TCCTCACCGGACAATTTCGTCAGACCGGGCTGTGTGAAACCTTCGAGCATCTTCTTGGGGTGATTGGTCACGTGATCGAAAGCGCGCTTTACATCAATGCCATCCGCGGAATAGTAACCGCCGGTCACGTCGGATATTCCCACGACCTCCGCTCCGGCCTCCGACAGAAATTTGGCGGCGTAGGAACCGACATTGCCGAATCCCTGAATGATCACCTTCGCGCCTTTGATATCGACTTTCACCACGTTCAGAAGTTCCTTGATACAGGTGAAGACTCCCAGCCCGGTAGCCGCCGTCCTTCCCTTGGAGCCCCATATCGATATCGGTTTGCCGGTCACTACGCCGGGCTCCATGCGGCCGCGCATCTTGCTGATAGTATCCATGAACCACACCATCTCGGGGGCTCCGGTATTGACGTCGGGAGCGGGCACATCCTCCCAGGATCCTACGATCGGTTCTATTCTGGCGGCAAAAGTGCGCGTAAGGCGTTCTTTCTCGGTCGCCGATAGTTCGAGGGGGTCGCATGAAATTCCGCCCTTGCCGCCGCCGTAAGGGATGCCGGCGAGAGAACACTTCCAAGTCATGAGGCTTGCAAGAGCCTCGCATTCTTCGAGGTTGACGTCGGGGTGATATCTTAAACCGCCCTTGGCAGGGCCGAGAGCGGTGGAATGCTGCACGCGGTAACCGCTGAAAACTCTTGTGCTGCCATCGTCCATAGTCACCGGAAGCGATACGCTCATCGCTCTCTCGGAATGGCTCAGGATTTCGACAAGACCCTCTTCAAGCCCCATCTCTTCCGCGGCTCCATAAAAGTTTTCGAGTGCGGTGGCAAGAAGAACGTTTTTCGAGGTACGTTTTGCTGCTGACATTATTCTTATCCCTCCTCAGACTGTTTTGTAACTTTAAAATAACGGATGGACGGCGCTTCTTCAAAAATTATTTTATGACTTTCCAATGGAAAATGGAACAGTTATTTTGTGCAATTTTTCATATTTTTATATATTCTTATATACAGATAGAAAACTCAACTGATTTATGCAAGGATTTTGAGGAAGAACGCCGCGAATTTCGGGCTAAAAAACCGGATATAACACAATAATTGTGGGCATAAACCCCACAGAAAGTGCCTGACGAGGCAGCCCGCCACAGTAATTCCGTTGTTGAGCAGTCTTAACATGCCGTCATATTACATAGTCCCAGAACTCCTCCTGGGGAAATTCGATGCTTTTCGCCCGCTTGTTTTCCTTAAATTGCAGCTCCGGGTTTTTCACGCTCACACGGGTCTTTTCGGGGACGCTCTTCGTGATAAAGGCGTTCGAGCCGATCACGACGCCCTCTCCGATCACGGTGGAGCCGCCCAGTATGGACGCTCCTGAGTATATGGTGACGTGATCCTCTATGGTGGGATGGCGTTTCACTCCTTTGAGCACCTGACCGCCGCGCGTCGATAACGCTCCGAGCGTGACTCCCTGGTAGATTTTGACGTAATTGCCTATTATTGTCGTCTCGCCCACGACTATGCCGGTACCGTGGTCCACGAAGAAGTGATGCCCTATCGTCGCCCCCGGATGTATGTCGATTCCGGTCAGACCGTGGGCGTATTCGGTCATCATACGTGGAATGAGCGGCACTTCGAGCAGATAGAGTTCATGCGCGAGCCTGTTCACCATTATCGCGTATATACCCGGATACGACATGATGATCTCGTCCTTGCTGAATGCCGCCGGATCGCCGTCGTAGAAAGCCGATACGTCGGCCGCAAGCACATTGCGTATGGAAGGAATTTTCTCCAGGAACGAGTAGGAAACACGCTGCGCCTCCCACTCTATATCAGATTCGTCGTTTCCGCTGTGGAGCAGCGCGCGCCCTATTTGCTTCTGGAGATGATAAATCAGCGTCTCCAGCAACTCGCCGATGTAGTATTCCATTGAGTCGGGCTTGAGCCGTTTTTTCCCGAAAAATCCCCCGAAGATGAGGCATCGCAGGTTTTCGATCAACTCCGCGACCACAGTGTTGCTGATCTGGTTTTTCGCCTCCACTTTTATGATATCTTCCTCGGTTTTATAGCTGTTCAGGATCGATTCCGTCAGCCTGTGAATGCTGTGGACGTTATGATCGCGCATGAGGACGCCAACTCCTTTGTATGGCGGGCCGGTAACCCCGCATAACCTATATCCGGCGCGTCAGGTCAAAAATCGCTCGCGCCTAGGAAATCCGCCCGAACATCCTCCAACGAAACGCTTCCGACGTACGCGTTGGGAATGCCCAGCAACACGCGCGCATCGTTGACGAGATATCGCGTCTGGTAATTGTCGGAACCGTCGGCCGCCACGTCATAGCCCTTCATGATATCGAAAGCGTTCTCGCTGGTAAGGCGCGTGTTGTAAAGTTCTACGCCGACATTCGGGTTCAGCCCCTTGACGCGGTCCTTGGCGGAAAACACTTTGGGTCTGTCTATATCTCTCGTGCTGTGGTAGAAACCAAGCACTTCGAGTTCCATTTCGCGGGCGTACGTCTCCGCTCTCATGAACTCCTCCGCCTCGATGACGAAGCGGTGACATCTCTCCTCCTTCTCACGCGAATTTACGGCCGGACGCGACCTTCGCTGAAACTGAAACGTTCATACCTCTCCAAATAAAATATCCTCCATAAATAATTATTATTCATATTTATTTAGTATGAAAATATGTTCGATAATATACACGCAAAATCATGTTTGTCAATCACGCGCGCTGCCTCATGAATCCATTTTTTTAACGCGTTCTCGAAGTTAATGATGCCGCAAATGAGCGACATGCGCAGTTTGCTGTGATAATGACTGACATACTCCCACGG
>JAISYN010000186.1 GCA_031269915.1 Synergistaceae bacterium | reverse complement strand
GCGCTTACTCACCCGTTTCCGGGCGCTTTCACGTTTTCGAACGGCAAAAAACTTCTCCTCTGGGAAGCCCGCCCTTGTGCCGTAAAGACGAGTCCCCCAGGCACAGTCGTCTCTCCGGCGCCGTTAATCGTGGGAACCGGCGCCGGAGCGTTGAGAATCGACAGGGCTCAGTGGGAGGGGGAGGATGAATTAAACGGGAGTGAACTTGGGATTCCCGAGGATGCGCTACTGACGGGAGGAGGCGGCGAAACGGCGTGAACCGCGAAGCGACAATAAAGGTGGACGTAGATACGCTGAACGGTTATACCTCCGGCGTTTCCAGAATTTTGAGCATTCTGGCCAAACGGAAGATAAAAGCGTCGTTTTTCTTCTCGATGGGGCCGGATAACTCCGGCAAGGCTATACGCCGCGTGTTCCGAAAGGGGTTTCTGTCCAAAATGCTGCGCACTCGAGCGCCAAGCGCCTATGGATTTAAGACGATGTTTTACGGCACTCTTCTCAGGGCTCCCATGATAGTCCGTTCCAATCCGGATATTTTAAGGCGAGCCTCGGACGAGGGACATGACTGCGGCATCCACTGCTGGGATCACGTTTTATGGCAGGACTGTCTGTACGGCATGACGCGTGAGGAAATCCGAGCGGAGTTCTCGAAGGCGATAGAACTCTTTTCAGGTGTGACGGGATATGTCCCGAGAAGCTGCGCGGCGCCTGGCTGGCAGGCGTCGTTCGACAGCCTGGCCGTTCAGGATGAACTCGGGTTCGGTCATTGCAGTGACACGAGAGGCGTGACGCCGTTCCTGCCCTGTATGAACGGCGCTGCGTTCCGCACTCTCCAGATTCCCACGACATTGCCGACATTGGACGAAGTATGGGGCGTTGGTGGGCTGAATTCCGAGAACGCCAGCGAAATGTATTTCGGTCTTTTGAAACCAGGACTGAATGTACATACCGTCCACGCTGAGATGGAGGGCGGCAGCATGAGCGATGTGTTCGCCAGCTTTCTGGATCGCTGCGCGAGCGAGGGGGTAGGCTTTTTCACGCTCTCTGAAGTGGCTGCGCGTTTAGCGCGATCGCCGGACGTGAAAATCGCGGACATCGAAATGGGAAAAATTCCGGGGCGAGCCGGCAGGGTGGCGATTCAGAAATAAAAGCGGAGTCCCAAGATTTTGAGCTTGACCTCAACATATTCCCGAAGGAGCGTGTTTGCTTTGAAATCTTTATCTTACGGGCGTCAATGGATAGATGAGAACGACATCGCCGAAGTCGTAAATGTCCTCAAGGGAGACTGGCTGAGTCAGGGGCCGGTCGTCAAGTTATTCGAGGAGGAGCTGGCGGAGTATATCGGCACGCGGGAAGCGGTTGTGTTTTCCAGCGGTACGGCTGCGCTGCATGGATCGGTTATTGCGGCCGGACTGAAAGAGGGAGACGAAATGCTTACGACGTCCATGACGTTTGTGGCGACCGCGAATGCCGCGCTCTATGCGGGGGCTGAACCCATTTTCGCCGACATTTCAAAGGATACCCTCTGTATGGCTCCGATCAAGGCTGAAACAAAACTCTCCCGAAAAGTCAAAGCCATCGTCCCCGTCAGCTTCGCCGGTTATCCCATCAACATCGAACCTTTCAGGGCGATGGCGAAGGAGTGCGGCGCTGTTTTGATAGAAGATGCCTGCCACTCGCTCGGAGGCGTTCGGACGGACAACGGCGGCAGGGCGCGGAAGATAGGCCGTGACGCCGATATGACGGTATTCAGTTTTCATCCCGTAAAACATATTACCACTGGAGAAGGAGGCGCGGTAGTAACCGACGACGCAGAGTACGCCAGGCGGCTGCGCATGTTTCGCAATCACGGCATAACGAGATCGGCCGGCGAATTCGAGGAAGAGGCCGACGGGCCGTGGCACAGCGAGATGCAGATGTTGGGTTTCAATTATCGTCTTTCCGACATCCAATGCGCGCTGGGACGAAGCCAGTTGAAACGCCTCGGCATGTTCATCGGCAGACGGCGTGAACTGGCGGAGATGTATCGTTCCATGCTCGCCGATGAGGAAGGCGTCTGCCTGCCACCGTCACAGGAAGGACACGCCTGGCATCTGTTTCCGATCCGCGTCGGCGCGGATATCAGAGCCGCCCTGTTCTCGCATCTGTCTGAAAATGGCATCAGGCCACAGGTTCACTATCTTCCGGTGTCGTTGCATCCTTACTATAAAAGGCGCTTTGGATATAAAAAAGGCGATTTCCCGGAGGCGGAGCGTTTCTATGGAAGGACTTTATCCCTGCCGCTTTATCCGTCGATGGAGGATGCGGATGTCGAAAGAGTTGTGAGCTGTGTTAAAAGTTTTTTTAAAAAATCAAAAGCTATCACTTTCAGGAGAGCCCCTCCACTTTACGGTAATCCCGAGAATGTTTCGGAGAGAGATTCTCGGCGCGCTTCGCTTTATATGGATGGCCGGATTGCTCAAAATCGCGAGTGTCGTTATAGAATTGGACATTCTACGGATTGAATCGAAACACTTCAGCGCCTCGGCAAAATCTCGCGCCTGAAACGAGGAATTTTGAGTTTCACGTACTCGCTTGGCGTTACGCCGTAGATATTTCTGAAAACAGCCGCAAAGTGGCCGGGGTGCTTATAACCTACGCCTCGCGAAATTGAGTAAAGCGGTTCGTCGCTGTTTTCTATTTTACGCAATGCCTCGGTCATTCGAATCCTTTGCGAGTATTCGTGAATTGTGCAGCCGTAAACCGCTTTAAAGTCGCTGTGC
>JAISYN010000133.1 GCA_031269915.1 Synergistaceae bacterium | reverse complement strand
CTTAAAACGTTGGACGGAGTTGGGCTCAAGGTGGATGATGTGGAAGTAAACTGGATGGATCAGGCTACTTCCAACGCTTCATTCCTCGCCGGTGAAGGAGATGCGGCTTGTGTAGGCGGCAGGATGAGTTTTACGGACGATAAAAAAGATTTTGTACTCGCTTCTAATGGAGATATGACTCAGTTGGGACTGTACACTAATATTATGGCAAACCCTTCGGTATACACGAAGGAAGACGTGCGTACCGCTTCGAAGATATTTATGAAAGTTTTCTTCGATACTGTTGATTGGATCCATGATAATCCTGATGAATCCGAGAAATATTTGATTGACTGGTGCGACTATGCCGGTTCGAGCATAGACGCGCAGGTGGCGAAAACTTTCCTGTCAGTCGATAAATTCTACACGCTGGAGGAAAACTATAAAGCTCTCCACGCGCCGGCTGGGGACGGCGGCAAGTACTGCAAGATACAGGAAGATATAAAGAATATACTGCAATTTTTCATAGATTGCGGAAATTACCAGAAGGGCGACGATGAAAAACTTTTGCAGTCCAAGCATATAGACACAAGCCTGGTGGACGAACTTTTCTCCGAAATAAAAAAGTAAAATTTTGGGTGACCCTAACAGAGAACCGGGCGGCGGCAAGACAAAAGAAGGATATCTGTATAAAATGTCAGACGCTGCCCGCGTTCTCTCTCGAAAGATGGGAAGTCAACATGGCTGAAGATAAAAAGATCTTGGAACAAAGACTGATCGAATATAAATCTGGCAGAAAAAGGGAGGTAATCAGGTATGTAATTATTTCCTTTTTGAGCGTAGCGGTGTTTTTATTAGTTTGGCAGTGCCTCGTTCAGTTTAAATTGGTAAACGTGAGAAATCTGCCGTCTCCTCTGGCGGTTCTTGATACGCTTGTTTATAAAATTAACAGCAAAAATCCTGATGGAAATACATTAATTACCAATATCGCCGCCAGTTTGCAAATAGCGCTTGGCGGATTTGCGCTCGCGACGGTGATCGGTGTTCCGTTGGGTTTACTTATGGGTTGGTTTATGCCGATAGACATGTTTGTGCGCCCAATTTTTGAATTGTTCCGGCCTGTCCCGCCAATTGCCTGGATCCCGGTCATTGTGGTGTTTTTCGGCGTTGGATTGCAGGCGAAGGCCATGATTATCTTTTTATCTGTATTTGTTCCTTGCGTAATCAATTCGTATACCGGCATAAAACTTACGAACAAGACGCTGATCAATGTCGCTAAAACTTTCGGGGCAAGCAGCTTCGAGACATTCATAAAAGTAGGAGTGCCGTCTGCGATGCCGCTCGTGTTCACCGGGTTGAGGGCAGCGTTGAGCGGTGCTTGGTCCACCCTAGTTGCGGCCGAAATGCTTGCGGCAAAAGCTGGACTCGGCAATATGCTGCAAATCGGCAGAAATCTGGGGCGTTCGGATATAGTGGTCTGCGGCATGGCCGTTATAAGCGTTTTGGGCGCTTTTATGGGTATATTGCTAAATTGGCTCGAGGGGAAAATCCTGATATGGAAAATAGGCGCTTGAGGTAGTAACGGACAATGTTTTCAAACACAGCTAAAAAATCTCTTTCACGCAGGACTATCTATTATGCGCTGCCTGTTATTTCGCTTACCGTCATGGTTTGCTTTTACAGCTATATGGCAGCGAAAATGCCGCTTTTGCTGCCGAATGGCGAAGAACTTTGGGGTAGATTTTTGCTGACTTTTACAAAACCAATAAAAGGAGTAAGTTTAGCCGGGCATCTTCTCGCAAGCTTGAAAAGAGTTTTGATATCTTTGATATTCGCTTGGACGCTGGGTATCGGCTTTGGAGTAATGATTGGCTGGAACCGAACACTGAAGGCGATTTTTGGGAGTATTTTCGATTTGTTTCGCCCGATACCGCCAATTGCGTGGATACCGATAATTATAATGTGGTTTGGGATTGGCGAATTTCCGAAGGTATTGATAGTGTTCATAGGCAGCTTTATCCCGGTCGTCCTCAACACTGAAGCCGGCATTAGAATGGTAGATAAGGAGAGCATCGCGGTAGCGACCGTCTTTGGAGCGAACAAGAGGCAGATGCTGATGCAATTCGTAATTCCGACGGCGTTGCCTTCTATATTTGCCGGTGTCCGCACTTCGGTGAGCTGCGGGTGGACAGTGGTTCTGGCAGCCGAGATGCTGGGAGCCGACAGCGGCGTGGGGTCTTTGGTGACTAGAGGATGGAACGCTAGCGATATGGCGCTTGTTTTGGTATCAATAATTTGCATAGGTCTCATCGGCGCTGTTTTGGCGTTTACGTTGAACAAAGCTGAAAAGGTGATTTGTCCGTGGAACAACTGAGCAAAGGGCTTGCCCTGAAAAGCGTTTCCAAAACTTTCTTTGGAACTAAAGGATATTTCACCGCAGTAGAGGATGTGAGTTTGGAACTCAATAACGGTGAGTTTTTGGTGTTGCTCGGTCCGGGACGCTGCGGCAAAACAGTTCTGCTGAACATGATCATTGGTCTCGAGCTTTGCACTAGCGGTCATATTTTGTATAACGGTCAGGAAAAGACCGGATATCACCCCGACTTCGGAATGGTCTTCCAAAATATTGCTCTGATGCCGTATATGACCGTAATGGAAAATGTTGAGGTTCCGCTGAAGATCAGGGGCGTAAAGAAAGTACTTCGCCGGGATACGGCCCAGTACTATATAGAGTTGGTCGGTCTGAACGGTTTTGAAAAATCTTACCCTTATCAGTTGTCGGGGGGCATGAAGCAGAGGGTTGGAATAGCTAGGGCTTACGTTGCGAATCCCAAAGTGTTGATTATGGATGAACCATTCGGCCAGTTGGACGCGCAAACTCGTTATTCCATGCAGAATGAGATTTTACGTATTTGGGAAACGGAGAAGCGCACGGTTATTTTTGTCACGAACAACATCGAAGAGGCTTGTTACTTGGGTGACAGGATTATACTTCTCAGCGATCGCCCAGCCACTGTAAAGGAGACATATAACGTGGATTTGGACAGACCGAGAGATATGCTCAGCAATAAATTTCTTTTGCTCCGTAAAAAGATCTCGGACAATACAGACTTGGCAATTTGAGCGAAATCAGAGGTGGAAGATTTTGGCTGAACGAACTACGGATGACAGACCTGTAAAAGTCGAAGTGAAAGGTCTTGTAAAACAATTTGGAAGCCTGCTGGTTCTTGACAACCTCGATTTTACAATTAAAAAAAATGAATTTGTCTGTGTTGTCGGTCCTACAGGATGTGGCAAGACTACTTTTTTGAACGTATTGACGAGAATCTATGAACCCACATCAGGAGATCTTTACATAGACGGGGAATCCGCCGATCCGCGTAAGCACGGCATTTCTTTTGTGTTTCAGGAACCGTCCGCTTTCCCGTGGCTAACGGTCGATCAGAACCTTGCGTTCGGCTTGAAAGTGAAAAAAATCCCATCTAAAGAAATCAACGAAAGGGTAGAAAATATCTTGAACTTGATGGGTTTGCAACCCTATAGAAAATTATATCCGAACGACCTGTCCACGAGTATTGTACAACGCGTCATCATAGGGCGCTCTTTCGCGATGCAGCCTGATTTGTTGTTGATGGACGAACCCTATGGGCAGATGGATATCAAAGTGAGGTTCTACCTGGAAGACGAGGTCATCAGGCTCTGGAAAAAATTGAACAGCACAGTCTTATTCATTACTCATAATATCGAGGAGGCTGTGTATCTCGCCGAACGCGTGATTATTCTGAGCAATAAACCGGCGAAAATCAAGGAAGAAGTGTATATAAACATACCACATCCGCGGGATATCACGGATCCGAAATTTATCGAATATCGTAACTATATAACAGGAAAAATTAAATGGTGGTAGATTCCTTTGAAATTCCCCGATATCATTCTTTGCAAAATTCCAATCTGGCTAGCAATATTACGTCCAAAACAGCGCGAGATTATTTGTGAGATTTATAAGCCGTAAAACCTGTGCGATAAGACTGGAGAAATAGTATGCTGGTAACTACCAAGGTAATGCTGGAAACGGCGCTTGCGCAAAAGTACGCAGTTGCCGCGATAAACACTCAGGGTGGAACCTATGATATTATACGGGCCGTTTGTTTGGCTGCTGAGGAATTAAAAGCTCCGGTGATATTGGCTCATTATTTGGCTACAGGTGAATATTCCGGACACGACTGGTTTTTTGCGACGGCCAGGTGGATGGCCGAGCACGTTAATGTTCCTGTGGCAATACACATGGATCATGGTGATACTGTAGAAAATTGTATGAATATGGCTGATTTGGGATTTACGTCCATAATGTATGACGGTTCCGCGTTGTCGGTCGAAGAAAACGCGTCCAATACGAATCGTGTAGTGGAATATTGTCACGCGCGCGGCATTCCTGTCGAAGCGGAAATCGGAGAGATAGGACATGCCGGAGGTGCGGGGCAAGACACAGATTCGCCGAGAATCGCTTCTATGGAAACAGTGCGGCGATATTTAAATATTTGCTCCCCGGACTCGCTTGCGATAGGTATTGGTAATACGCACGGCTTCTACAAGAGCAAACCGAACATTTATTTAGATATGTTGCTATACGCCCGTGAATTTACAGACATCCCATTTGTGCTGCATGGCTGTACCGGGATGGATGATAATACGGTACGAAAAGCGATAGGCTATGGTGTGGCCAAAATCAACTTTGGAACGCAAATCCGGTATAAATACATGGAATATATACGCAAAGGATGCGATATGGATTTCCAGGGACACGCATGGAAGCTTTCGCGGTTTGCTGAAAGAAACCTGAGAGAAGACGTAAAAAAAATTATTTTCTTATCCGGTTCTGAAGGATGCGCGTAAGTCACAGAAGGCGTAATTTGGCATGGAAATGAATTACTTCGTCTGCGCGTTAACCAGCATGTTCACTTCCATTGTTGGTTCGATTTGCGGCATTGGAGGCGGGATACTTTTGAAGCCTGTTTTGGATGCTACGCGTATTTTCGGCGTGTCCGAAGCAAGCTATCTTTCCAGTTGTACAGTCCTTGCTATGGCTTGTGCTTCAGTGGCGAACGGTTTAAAATCCAAAAACATAAAATTGGATGGGGCATGTTCCATACCTATTACTCTGGGTTCGGTCTTAGGCGGATTTACGGGCAGATACTTTTTTGATTTTCTGTGTGCAAATATATCGGAAGATATCGTAGGAGACACACAGGCCGCATTATTGTTGCTCGTGACGTTTATAACGTTCATATATACGCTGAATGAAAAACGTGTAAGGAAATTTCACGTGAATAACAAGAGTTTCTGTTTGGCAATAGGTTTGTGTCTCGGCGTTGTTGCGTCATTTCTGGGAATAGGAGGAGGTCCGATAAATTTGATGGTGTTATCGCTTCTGTTCGGTATGGATACCAAAACAGCCGCGCTGAATTCGCTTTGTATTATCTCCTTTTCCCTCGCGGTCTCTGTATCATCATGGATTTACATAGGCAACATCACGAACCGTAACTCTTCGTTACTCGTATTGATGGCAGTTTGCGGGATTTTCGGCGGATTGCTCGGCCGCCGCATTAATGACATTATCTCGGAACACGCTGTCCGTAATCTATTTTTGTCTGTCATGGTCTCGATAATGCTCATTTGTTCCTATAATTTAATCAAGTGACAACACATCAATGGAAGTTCGCTTCGCGCGCGCCGCTATATTTTTCAGCCTCACGAACCCGGCCGCGCCAGCACAGTCTCCAGCTTTTCCTGAATGCTGTCGTAATCGAAATTCACTATCTGATCTCTCAGCCACTCCACGAGAGCATCGCCTGATTTGTAGTTGTAGCGCTCCAATTCCTCCATGGCCTTCTGCATGGTCTCGATGTCGTAGTTTCCGCACGCTTCCAGCATCTTCGCCAGCTGTTCTCTGTCGGGAGCTTCCGCTGTCTGTTTGCCGCTTCTTGCGCGCATCGTTCCGGCGCTGTCCAGAATGGCCTGGAACTGGGGTATCAGCGATTCGACCGTGCGGATGAAAGTATCGTTTCCGGCCATCACTTTCGCGAAGTCGCCGGCTTTCGCGGCGAATTCAAGTGCTTCGGCCATCTGTCCCGCCTCGTCCGCGCTGATTCCGTAGCAACTGCCCTTGATTCCGTGAACCAGTACCGCGTAGTCGCTAAGCGTTTCTTTAGTTACCAGGCGAAGACCGTCCAGGTACTTCGATATGTTCTGCACGAATGAGTTGAGAACGCGCAGATATGTCTCGGCGCTGTTGTTGAAACGGCGCATTCCGTTGCTGAAATCGACGCCGTTTACGCGCGCGGTCTCCAGGAGATCAGCCTTCATCCGGGCGTTGGTTTTCTTTGTTGTGGCGTCCCGCGCGCGCGGAACCGCCGTCTCGTCTTGATGCGCACGTTCATTTTTTGCGTTCCTGACCCAGCGATTCAGGACGTCGTCGAGCCTCACAGCGTCGATGGGCTTCGTCAGGAACGCCTGAAAACCGCTTTCGAGGAATAACTTGTCGTTGCCCACGAGGGCGTTCGCTGTCAGCGCGATGATGGGGATATTCCTGGCGTATTCGCTGCCTATCTCCTTGCGTATGATGCGCGCGGCCTCTATGCCGTCCATTTCAGGCATCATGTGATCCATGAAGATGGCGTCGTAGCGCACATCCGCGTCGCGCACCAATTCTATGGCCTGTCTTCCGCTCGTAACGCAGTGTATCGTCATTTCGTAAGGGGCCATCATGCCCTTCGCGACGTCGAGATTCATGGGCACGTCGTCCACGATGAGGACCCTGCCATAGGGAATGGGCACGTAATCGACGATTTTGGCGCGGCGGATCTGCCCTTCGAGGAAACGGAAGGCGCGCAGGTTTTCCGCGCTTTCCCTCCCTATGGGAGTCGGGTCGGCGATCGTCTGTTTCAGCCGCACCGTGAACGTGCTCCCCTTGCCGTATTCGCTTTTCACGTTTACGTCGCCTCCCATCATCAGAACGAGCCTCCTGCATATCGAGAGCCCTAAGCCGGTGCCCTCTATGGTCCGGTGACTGTGCGCGTCTACCTGCTGGTACTCGGAGAACAGTTTCGGTATGTTCTCCTCCGAAATGCCGATGCCTGAATCCTTGACATAGCATTCCAGCCAGCAGTCGTTTTCGAGCCGCTCGCAGGATATCCCCAGCTCCACGACGCCCTCGGGAGTATACTTTATGGCGTTCGAGAGCAGGTTGTTCAGTATCTGTTTGACTCGCAGCTCGTCGCCGTAGAGTCTGTTCGGTAGGTTTTCGTCGAGTTCCAGCCTGAAGTTTATGGGCTTCGAGCCTATGCGCACGATGTTTATTCCGATGGTGTCGCTGATGATGCTTGATGTCTCGTATTCGATGGGAAGCAGTTCGAATCGCCCCGACTCTATCTTCGAGATGTCGAGTATATCGTTGATGATGTTGAGCAGCGTGATGCCGGAGGCGTATATCTTTTCGAGATTCGCAATGGTCTCCTGAGGCAGTTTTTTGCGCAGTTCGAGTTCGGCCAGCCCGTTCACGGCGTTCAGCGGGGTTCGGATCTCATGGCTCATGCTCGCCAGGAATTCGCTTTTCGCGCGGTTCGCCGCCTCGGCCGCCTCTTTCGCGTGGAGCGTGTCCGTGATATCCTGGAACAGCATCATGATGCCTTCCAATTCGCTGTTTTCGTTGCGCATGGCCGTGGTGTTCGCTTTGTAGACCCGTTTCTCTCCATCGGCTCCGAAAGCGAGCGTCTCCTCCGAAGATATCGTCGTGCGCTCGTCGACCGCGCGCCGGATACTGTTTTCGATATGTTTTGAAAAGTCCTCGCCTTTGAAGCGCGTAAAGACTTCGGAGAAGTGACGTCCGTCGATGAGGCTGAAATCCCCGATTCCGGCCGTGAGCAGGAAGGTGTTGGTGCAGTAGGCGAAGTGCCCGTCCCTGTCGAGCAGTATGATGATGTTGGAGCTGTTCTCCAGCATCATGTTCATATATTTTTCTTGTTTACTCTGCTCCGTTCGCAACACGGAGGCGAGACGGTTATGTGTGGCCGATAGCCTCTCGAATCGCTCTATCTCGGTCTTTTGATGCGCAAGCTGGCGGTTTGCCTTCTTGAGCTGAATCCGCAGGGAGGCATTCTCGCCTCGGAGTTCCTCCATTTCATCCCGCAAAACCGCGGGCGCGCCGTCCTCCGTAAGCGGCGCGGGGTTCACGTCAATATTCGGCATTGTAAGCTATATCCATGACGGTCTCATAAGACGCAAATTATGAGCGAGTCGTTTTGCAGATGGTTGACGGTACGACCGTCGCCGAGGCGCTCCGGAAATATTTCCCCGCCGGAATAGACGAAGTGATAGGGAACGGCGTCCCGGACGCACTCCTTCACCTTTTCGTGCTCCGCCATCGTTTTCACGCCGAGCGCCCAGTTGCGTCCGCTGCATGAATACATCAGCATTCCTCTGCCGTCGGCGTAAGAGAGCGCCTCCGTAACCTTTTCACCCGTCGAGTTCACTACGCCGTCGAAGCTCATGGATGAGATGGAGAAGGTGGCGTTGACAGGAGCGGAACCGCACATGATCGCTCCTCCGTCCTCGGTCGTTCCGACACAGGCGCGCACCAGTTTCGAGCCGTCTTCGAGATAGACGATGAACGGCATGGACTCCAGCCCGCTCACGACGCCATCCGTAGCCAAGCCTATCGATTCGAGATATTCCACGGCGGAAACGTTATTGACGCTCCGCAATATGTTGCGATCCATGCCAGTTATTACCGCCTTTTGCTTCAAAATACTGCCGGGGGCGACCGAGACGCTGAGGAATACGGGCTTTACGTCGCCCGTCAGCGCCAGGAGCACAAGCGAGGAGGGAAAACTTTTGCCGTTGTAGAAGGTATAGTTTCTGCTGAAATCGATGTCGTGAGTCGAAGCTAATGTGCCGAAGGCCGGCAGACAGCCGGAGAGACTGTCCAGTTTTTCTATGAACTCGTCTCCTCCGATGTTCATAAGGAAAGGGATGAAAGGCATGAGCAGCAAGGGTTTTTCGGGCATGGGCGCGATGAGCCGCTCGTACAGTTCAGTGACCGGGCCGTTTATGTCGTTTCCGATGGGGCGCGAGACTCCCGAAGAGAAGCGCACGTCGTCGCTTGTCAGCACCGTAACGGCGAGTGCTATCTGACCTATATTCCCCGACGACGACGCGCTCAGTGTCGAACAGCCCACGACATCGAAAGGCAGTCTTTCGCCTAGCGCCGCCACCACTCCGCTATCGACAAAGTCGCTGTGGCAGTGAACGATTCCAACGGAGTTGGATAGGAGGCAGTTCAAGCCCAGTTGTTCGATAACATCGGAAACCGCCGATTCGATGTCGTCCACCTCCTCCGTGAAAGCTGTGAGCATTTTAATCATATCGATGCCTCCTCATGTATTCGTCAAGTTCTTTCCGCTATAGCGATAAATTTCTTTTCGTTTTTCTTCACAATGGCGATCAAGTTGGGATCGAAGTGTGTCCCTGACTCCTCATACAGTACGGCAAGCGCTTTTTCGCAGGGAAACGCTTTCTTGTACGGTCTGACGGACGTAAGCGCGTCGAATACGTCCGATATGGCGGCGATGCGGGCGCTCAAGGGGATATCCGCTCCCTTCATGCCTCTGGGGTAGCCGGCGCCATCCCACCTTTCGTGATGGCAGTAAACGATGTCGAGCGCCACGCGCAGCAGTGAGTCGTCCTCGAGTTTTTTCACGGCGTCGCGCAGCATCTCGGCCCCGTGCGCCGGGTGTGTCTTGATGATTTCGAATTCCTCATCCGTTAATCGGCCGGATTTCAGAAGTACCTTGTCCGGCATCGCTATTTTCCCGATGTCATGCAACTTGACGGCCTCCACGATGTCCCATCCCTGTATTTCGGAGAGCGCGTAGCCCTCGGTCGGATTTTCGACGAGGTTGTCCACGATGACGCGCGCGTATTCCGTCGTGCGCAGAATATGCGTTCCGGTATCGTGATCGCGCAGATCGCTCACTCGCGCGAGGAGATCTAGGGTTATCCGGTCGCGCATTTCCAGCTTGCGGTTTATCTGCCGGAGCTGCTGCGTCTTTTCCGCGACGAGGGATTCGAGGCGGTTCCGGTACCTGTACAGTTCAAGCTGAAGCCGCACGCGCATGATGAGCGATTTCGGTTTGAAAGGTTTCAGCAGGTAGTCCATGGCGCCCAGTTCGAGCGCGCGTATCTCGTCGTCGCCGTTGACGGAGCCGGTCAGAAAGATGACCGGGATCTCGCGCATGCGCGAATCCGCCTGCAACATTTTCAGGACGTCGAAACCCGACATGCCGGGCATGTTGTAATCAAGCAAAACCAAGTCGGCCGTGTTGTTTTCGAGAAATTTCAGCGCGGTTTCGCCCGACTTGAATGGACGCACGCTGTAGTCCTGTTTCAACGTGGACAGGACTGAGTTCAATATAATGGGATCGTCGTCTATCGTCATAACGACGGGTTTTTCGTTGTTTTCCATAACGGTGTCCACACTTTTCTTTAAAAACGCCCATACACGCGGCGCGGAAACATCAGAAATTACAGGTACGCTGACAATTGGAAAAACTTTATCATGCCGTAAATATATCACGGCATGCGTATGCTTTCAAGAGGCCGTGAATTCCGTGGCTGTTGCTTTCCGTTGCGTAAACGGAGGAGTTTGGAGCGTCGTGCGGGCCGAACGCGCCGTCAGTGGTCACGCGCCGATATATCGGCGGCCGCGTGTTCGAGAGCCGCGCGTATCCTGGCGGCGTCGCCTCCGTTTTCCTCTATCACGCGCGCTACGGCGTCGTAGCCCAACCTCGGAACGTAATCCGCGGCAAACGCGTGAGAATTTTCAAGGATCTCCTCGCATCTGGGACCGTTTGCCGACAGCATATCGACGCATTTTTCCCGGAAAATGGTCACAGCCCGCTCCAGCAGCGCCAGATTTTCGAGCAGGGTATCGGCTATCAGGGGCAGAAACGCGTTCAGCTCGAATTCGCCGTGGAGAGCCGCGACGGTGACGGAGACGTCGCCGGCTATCACCTTCATTGCGGCCTGCATTACCATCTCGGGTATGACAGGGTTCGTCTTGCCCGGCATTATCGTGCTCCCTGTCTGTAATGGCGCGAGCTTTATTTCCCCGATCCCGCCCTTTGGGCCGGAATTCATGAGGCGCAGGTCGTTCGATATCTTCATCAGGTTCACGGCAAGTGCCTTCAACAGCCCCGATACCTCTACAAAGACATCGTTGTTCTGCGTGATATCCATCGGATATTCCGCCGCGGCGAGCCCGACGCCGGTTATTTTCCGCAGTTCCTCGACGACGAGGAACCTGTATTGTTTCCCTGCGTTGCCCGACGTGCCCACTGCCGTGCCGCCGATGTTGGTCTGGCGCAGCCGTTCCTCGATCTTGTAAAGCCGCCAGCGGTCGCGGGCTATCGCCTGCGCGAATGCCCCGAATTCCGATCCAAGGGTGACGGGAACGGCGTCCATCAGCTCGGTACGGCCAAGTTTGGATACCAGGTCGAATTCGTTTTCGCGCCTTTGCAGAGATTCCTGCAATTTCGCGCAGGCGTCGCTGAGTTCGCGAAGGGATTCTATGGCGGCAATGCGCAGAGCGGTGGGATAGACGTCGTTTGTCGACTGTCCCCTGTTCACGTCGTCCAGCGGATGAACAGCCCCGTATTCCCCGCAGGGGCGGCCCATGAGGCGGAGCGCCAGATTCGCCAGAACCTCGTTGACGTTCATGTTTGTCGATGTTCCCGCCCCGCCCTGCAGCGCTTCGGTTATGAACAGTTCGTCCTCAGGCCCCGCTTTGCCGGAGAGAACGGCGTCGCACGCCCCGATTATAGCCCTGTACACTCCCTCGCGTCCCTCGCCCAGTCTTTCGTAAGCTATGGCTGCGGCTTTTTTGACTTTCACCATGGCGTGAATCAGCCGCCGGTTGACCCTTTTATGCGAGAGAGGAAAATTGTCGCGGGCCCGCGCGCTCTGGAGCCCGTACAGAGCGTCGTCCGGCAGATTCATTTCACCCAGTCTGTCGCGTTCGGCACGCATCGGCGGTCACTCGCCGAAAACCGCGGCCATGTGGGGGAAGACCGACACGCTGCGTTTCAATATCCCCTGCATGTGAGCGATGAGTATTCCGAAGTTTGTCATGTGCGCTCCCTGCGCCGCCGCCTCCCTCTGCCGGTATTTCATCTCGCGTTCGTTCAGCATACAGCCACCGCAGTGGACTATCAGGCGGTAAGGCGAAAGGTCGCCGGGGAATTCCCCACCGGACGAAAACTCAAACGCCGGTTTTTTCCCGGTGTACTGCCTTATCCAGCGAGGCAGCTTGACGGTTCCTATGTCGTCGCACTGGCGGTGGTGAGTGCAGCCTTCCGCAATCAGGATTTTGTCGCCGTCCGAAATTTTATCCAGTGCGGCTGCGCCCCCCACCGAGGAGTCAAGCATCCCCTTGTAACGAGCCATGAGTATCGAAAAACTAGTCAGCGGGATGTCGGGCGGCGTGTCCGCCGAAACCTTCGCGAATACCTGGCTGTCGGTTATGACCATGCGCGGGCGTTTGCCGAGAGCGCATAGCGTGTCACGCAGTTCGTATTCCTTAACTACCACCGCGGTGGCGTCGGCCTCCAATATATCCCGGATCGTCTGCTGCTGCGGGAGTATGAGCCGTCCTTTCGGGGCTGCCTTGTCTATCGGGACGACCAGCACCACGAAATCCGCCGGGTGAAGGAGATCGGCCACTATTCGCAGCTTTTCGCTGTCTGTGCGGGCCAGGCCCGCTATTTTCTCTTTCAGTTCTTTTATATTATGGCCTGTGACGGCGCTCACGCAAATACCGTTATTTCCTGTCGCCGGGACGATTTCGGCCAAATCGCACTTGTTGTAGGCCGTGATGTACGGCATACCGTTTTTTTCAAACATGCGGATAAGTTCCTCGTCGTCGCCGTTTTTTCCGAGGGACGCGTCAACCACCAACACTGCTACATCCGTCTGCCGCAGTATCTGACGCGCTTTTTCGACGCGCTTTTCCCCAAGTTCCCCGGAGTCGTCGATGCCCGGAGTGTCTATCAGCAACACCGGCCCTATCGGAAGGATCTCCATTGATTTTCGCACGGGGTCTGTGGTAGTGCCAGCCGTCTCCGAGACCACAGCGAGGGGCTGGCCGGTTATGGCGTTGAGCAGGCTTGATTTCCCCGCGTTGCGTCTCCCGAAAATTCCGATGTGTACGCGTTCCGCTGCGGGAGTGTCATTTAAGCTCATACCGCGTCTCCTTTATATGCCCAGTATCACTGAAACTTGGAAAAATTATAGCATAGTGATGACGGAACCCGGCGCCGTTATCAGAGGAAGGTAAGCGCCAAACCCGAGTTTAACAGCGAATTCATGCCGGGCGACGTATCGAAAGCCCATGCCGCCCACAGAGTTCGCGCAAATTTGAGAATCGGTATATTCAGTGAATTATCCTCCGCAAGATAATTTATTTGAGAAGATTATATTATAATCTGTTCTGTTATCGTTGACGAAACGCGTATTTTGCGTGCCGCGAGACGAATGGACTGGGGGTCAATGATGAGCAGTACGCATCCCGGCATGTCGGTCGCCGCCGACATGAAGGCCTCGCTTGGCGTGGGGCCGGCTCGAGCTGCCTAAGGCGCGATGTGATGGGATTCAAGGCCGCGGTATTTTACGCGTCGGTCGGATATGGAAACAGGGACGCCGCCGACGCCCTGTGCGAATGGTGCCGCGCCATGTTTCCCTCCTCCTCGGCGGTGAGCGTGGATATGCTGAATTATATGCCGCGCCCCCTGCGCGGCGTCATAGTGTCCGCGTATAACGCCATGACACGCAAAACCCCGTGGCTGTGGGAGAGAATATACAGGGACACGGATATCTCTACGAAAAAACATGTCGCCTCGGCGTTTTGGAACGATGTGCATAAAAGCGTCAGTAAGACGTGTTTCAGACGTCTTTTCAAAGATCTGGGCGAGATGAATCCCGATGTGGTGTTCGCCACTCATATTTTCGGAATGCCGGCTCTGCTCGATAAATGGGAACACAGGACGCCGATATATTTTGTGGGCTCCGACTATCTCAGCCATTCGCTTCAGCGCGATCCAAGGTTTGACGGCTGGTTTGTGGGCAGCGAGGAAGCCGTTCGCCAATACAGGGCCGACAACGTCCCGACGGCCGAATACTCCGTGAAAAATTTCGGGATACCGATATCACGCGATTACCTTGTCCCTCCGACTAGGGCTGAGGCCCGCCGTACACTCGAAATAGACGAGCGCCGAAAGATGATTACGGTAATAAACGACGGTTCCGGCGCCTGGCTGTTGGATACCGTCGTAGGTTCGATGATAGACCTCTCCGAATGGAAGATCGTCGCCATATGCCGCGATAATGTGAAAATGTATGAACATCTGAGGGACAAATACTTTCCGTTCAAACACATTACCGTTAAGGACTCCGCGCAGAACGCCGCTATGTATTATGCCGCCAGCGATATGGTGGCAATCGGTCCAAGCGGAGTAAGGCTCACGGAAGCGTCCGTATCCGGAGCCGCCATATTGCTGCTTGAGCCATTGCCTGGGTTGGAGCGGTACAACTGTGATTATGTGCTGGAACGCGGTATGGCGCGGAAGATATACGAAAACAGAAAAGCTGGGGAGTTCGTGAAGGAATTGATGGAAAAACGCGACGAGCTGGACAGAATGAGATATCGGGCTCGCGCCATGAGCAGGGCGGAGGCGGCCATGGATATATTGACCTGGGCCGCGGAAAAAGCCGAAGCCGGTAAAAAGCCGCGTCAGACTGTCTGATTAAGTTCTCCGAACAGTCTCTTTTCTCTCGGTCTGAAGTGAAGCCATCGGGCTACAAAGTTTGCGGGAAATCTCTTTATGGAAGCATTGTATACGTTCGTCAGTTTATTGTATTCCTCACAGGCCGATATCGCCCTGCCCTCTATGGATACCAGCTCGCCCATCACAGTGAGAAGGTTCGTGTTCATTTGGATTTCCCTGTCTTTTTTGAACATATCCTGCAAATAGTGCATCTCACAACTCAGGTTGTTTTCGAGAAGTTCGACGTTCTCCTCTATATCTATCGATTCTGCGGCTATTTCTTCGCGCACTATTGCCTCTCTGATATCAGTGATCCTGTCCAAAGTCGACAGCTCCTCTTTCATCAGATGGCGCGCCCTGTCGATGAGGATGGGTATGATATCGCGCCTGAGTCGCAGATGGGTATCGACTTCATCCCACCAGTAGTCTATCTGCGACTGTTTGTCCCTGAATACGTTGTATGTGTAGATGAACCACAATATCTTCGCTCCGAGACAGAAAATAATCGCAAAACCGATAATACCCATCACCATACCTCCTTCAGCGCTTTTGAGATATTATTTTAAGCGTTTTATCGCTGTGGTCAAGGTGCGGAGGCCGGATTGAATATTTTATTGAGGTTTCGGCTCCGCGGCATCCGCCGGCGCCTGCGGGGCTTCGACAGAACGCTGCATCTTATGCGCCCGCTTATATTTGTACATTTTTTCATCGGCAATCCCAAGCAGCTCGCTTGCCGACATCATGTTGCCAATTTCCACGCCGACTACGCCGTAGCTCAGACTGTGATTGTATAAGTTGTCCGGTTCTGAATTGTAGCTTATCAGCTTGTCTCTAAGGTTTTCGAGTTTTTTTTCGGCATCCTCGACGCTGTAATCCCGTGAGAGCAGCATGAATTCGTCGCCGCCCAGCCTGCAAATCAGGGTGTTTTCGGAAAAACCGCGCAGTACGTCGACTACCTTCAAGATATATTTGTCTCCGGCGGTATGTCCGAAATTGTCGTTGACGAATTTCAGGTTGTCCATGTCCACGAAGCAGATGACGAAGGATTCGCCCTCTCCCATCCATTGAGTCATAATCTCCATACCGTAGTGACGATTGAAAACTTTGGTAAGCGTGTCGCGGTACGCGACGTTTTCCAGCTTTTTAAGATGTCTTTTTTCGGAACTGACGTCGGTGAACACGAAAGCGACAGCCTCAGTCTCATACCAATGCAACGGATGTATGACCACGGAAAAATATTGGAAACCGAGCTTGCCGGGCAGGGATACCTCGGCGATCATCTGTCCCGCGCCGTACTGA